>NZ_JBFAZH010001418.1:0-1783 GCF_040681735.1 Actinoplanes sp. NPDC051633
GTCGCCGGCCGCCGAGGCCACCATCGCGTGCTGGTGCCGCACCGACCCGACGCACGACCCGGAGGGCGCCACCACCACGTCGTACGGCTGGAAGGTCCGCACGTGCCGCCGGATCAGCGGCAGCGCGGCGTCCTGATATCCGGTGTTGATGTGCATCTGGCCGCAGCAGGTCTGATCGGGCGGGAACACCACCTCGTGGCCGAGTCGTTCGAGGAGCAGCACGGTGGCCTTGGCGGCCTCGGGGAACATCGTGTCCGCCAGGCAGGTCACGAAGAGCGCGATCCGCATCTGCTCACCCCCACAGCCGGTCCTCCAGCTCCTGCCAGCGGGCCGGGTCGCCGCTCGGCTCGTACCGCCGGATCTGTTGAGTCTCGCGCAGAACGCCGCGCAGCGCCGGGAGGTCGCCGCTCAGCACCCCGGCCGCGCGGGCCTGGACCAGCACGTTGCCCAGGGCGGTGGCCTCGACCGGCCCGGCCAGCACCGGCCGCTCGCAGGCGTCCGCGGTCAGCTGGCACAGCAACTCGTTGCGCGCGCCGCCACCGACGATGTGCACGACCTCCGCGGTGCTTCCGGACAGCTCGCACGCCTGGCGCACGGTCCGCCGGTGTGCGAGGGCGAGGCTGTCCAGCACGCACCGCACGGTTTCCGCCCGGGACAGTTCGCGGCCCACCTCGGCGGCGATCCGGGCCGGCATGTCATCGGGTGCGAGGAACCTGGGGAGGTCGACGTCGATCACCGCGGCGAACGGCCGGGCGGACGCCGCCGCCGCCAGCAGGCCCGGCAGGTCGTCGGTCCGCCACGCCCGCTGGCACTCCTGCAGCAGCCAGAGCCCCATCACGTTGCGCAGGTATCGGACCGTGCCGTCGACGCCGCCCTCGTTGGTGAAGTTGGCCAGCCGGGACTCCTCGGTCAGCACCGGCGCGTCCAGCTCGACGCCGACCAGCGACCACGTCCCGCACGAGATGTAGGCGAAATCCGGGGACCCGGCCGGGACGCCGACGACCGCCGAGGCCGTGTCGTGGGACCCGACCGCGATCACCTCGGGGCCGAGCGACGAGGGCCCGATCACCGTGCCGGGCGCGCGCAGCGGCGGGAAGAGCCGGGCCGGCAGCCCGAGATCGCCGATCAGCGAACCGGCCCATTCGCCGGTCCCCACGTCGAGCAGCTGGGTGGTGGAGGCGTTGGTGAACTCGGCGCCGATCTTCCCGGTCAGCCAGTAGGCGAGCAGGTCGGGGATCAGCAGCATCCGGTCGGCCAGCGGGAGCAACGGCTCGGCGAGCAGCTGATAGATCGTGTTGAAGGACAGCTTCTGCAGGCCGGTGAGCGCGTAGAGCTTCTCGTCCGGGATGCCGGTGACCACGCCGTCGGTGCGGGCGTCGCGGTAGTGCACCGGGTTGCCGAGCAGCCGGCCGCCCGCGTCGATCAGCCCGTAGTCGATCGCCCACGAGTCGATCCCGATCGCGTCCACCGGCCCGGCCGCGGCGAGCCCGTCGAGCACGCCGCGGTAGAGCGACAGCACGTCCCAGTGCAGCGTGTCGCGGACCCGGACCGGCTCGTTCGCGAACCGGTGCGCCTCGGTCAGGCTCACCCCCGAGGCGGAGACATCGCCGACCATGACGCGCCCGGACGACGCGCCGAGGTCGACCGCGGCGAAGCGGGTCATCGCAAGAAGGCCGCTGCGACGCCCGCATCCACCGGGATGTGCAGGCCGGTGGTGTGCGAGAGGTCCCCGGCCGTCAGCACGAACACCGCGTTGGCCACGTGCTCGGGCAGCACTTCCCGC
>NZ_JBFAZH010001419.1:0-1783 GCF_040681735.1 Actinoplanes sp. NPDC051633
CCTCGGGGTGTTCGTGCTCCTGAACCCGATCAGAGCCACCCTCACCCTGTTGGGTGTCCTGATGGGCGTGCAGATCCTGATCGAGGGCATCACCCTGCTGGTGGCCGGCCGGGTGCGGATTGTGCGTGCCGACGACGCCATCCCGCCGGCCGGGGTGCCCGGAGCACCGGCATAACGGGACCGGCGGTGGAAGCGACGCAGCGGCTTGTCTCGACCGGGCAACTCCCCGGCCGGGCACGGACGGCAGACCTGGTCAGACAAGCCTGGGAGCGGTTCCGCACCGAGAATTCGGGAACGCCGTCCAGGGTGTACCCGACACTGGCCACCGCCGACCCGGCGCTGTTCGGTGTCTGCGTGGCGGGGGTGACCGGCGTGACGCAGACCGCCGGTGACGCCGACTTCAGTTTTCCGATCATGAGCGTGGCCAAGCCGTTCACGTTCGCGCTGGCGTGCGAGGCGACCGGCATCGACGGGGTCCGCGAACGCCTCGGCGTCGATGCCACCGGCCTGGCGTTCGACTCGATCGAGGCGGTCGAACGCGGCGCCGGCCGGACCAATCCCATGGTGAACCCGGGCGCCCTCGCGACGGTCGATCTGCTCAGCCGCGGGCGGGCCGGGAGCTGGTCGATGCTCAGCGAAGGGCTGGCGCGGTTCGCCGGCCGGCCGCTGACCGTCGACGAGAACACGTACGCCTGCGCCGGCCGCACCAATACGCGCAACCGGGCGTTGGCGCACCTGCTGGACAGTTACGGAGTGCTGGATGGCGACCCGGCCGAGGTTCTCGACCTCTACACCCGGCAGAGCTGCCTGTCGGTCACGGCCCGGGATCTCGCCGTCATGGGCGCCACGCTGGCCGACGGGGGCGTGAATCCGGTCACCGGTGAGCGAGTCGTGAACGCGGCGGTCTGTCGCGCCACACTCGCCGTGATGGCCACCGCCGGACTGTACGAGACGTCGGGAGAATGGTTGTACCGGGTGGGACTGCCCGGCAAGAGCGGGATCGGCGGCGGGATCATCACAGCCTCTCCGGGAAAGGGCGGGCTGGGCACCTTCTCACCGCCCCTGGACCGGGCGGGGAACAGTGTGCGGGGTCAACGTGTCGCTGAGTTCCTGTCCGCTGAGCTGGGACTGGACCTCTTCGCCTCGGACGTGCAGCGCATGCCTGAAGGGGTGCGGCACGGCACTCAGGTCAGGCCGTGACGCCGGGCTGCTGCCACCGCGTCACGGCGGGTTCCGACCCCGAGCTTGGCGTAGATGCTGCGGAGGTGTGTCTTGACGGTGCTGGCGGAGATGTAGAGGCTGCCGGCGATCTCCTCCACGGTGCGCATCGTGGGCAGCTCCGCGAGCACTTCCCGTTCACGCGGGGACAGCGGCTGCACCATCCGCGTAGCGGGCCCTACCGCTGCGATGACGGCCAGCACGAAATGCTCCTGTACGCCGAAGCGGCCCAGATCGTGCAGCAGGATGTCCCGAAGGGCAGGGCCGGCGGCGACGAAGCCGCGCAGCGCGCCCAACGGCACCGCGAGTTCGAGGGCGGCATCCACCGCGGGCCGGGTCAGCTCCATCTCGCCGCTGTCGGCGGTGAGAACGGCATCCAGCAGCCAGGCGTCGATGGCGGTGGTAACGGCCTGATGAGGTAGCTCGTCGGCGATGACCGCTTTCAGCAGGCGGCGAGCGGGCCCCGACCTGCCCTTCTGGAACTCGATGGATGCGAGCAGCGTGTTCACCTCGCCGGCAGCGCCGGGTAGCCGGCGAACCCGGTCGACGGCGTTGACGGCAACCC
>NZ_JBFAZH010001420.1:0-1781 GCF_040681735.1 Actinoplanes sp. NPDC051633
GCGACCCGCTTCGCGAGGCGTTCGACAGCTGGAGGAACCACACCGGCGTGTAGAGGTAGACCGGCAGGCCGATCAGCAGCGCGAGCCCGCCGGCGGCGTAGCGCACCGGGTCGGCGGGGATCAGAGCCAGGAGCCCGATCGGTATCGCGGCCAGCCCGGCCGTACCCATCAGCCGGGCCCTGCGGGACAGCGCGCCGGGCAGGTCGGCGCTGCGGCCGAGCACCAGGAACCAGGCGAACAGCGCGACGATCATCGGGATCGCCACGAACACCGACACCTCGAACGACACCACCTGCAGCACCAGCAGCAGTGACGACAGCGCGCCCACGGCCAGCATCGCCACCGCGACCCGGGTGGCCAGGACCAGCGCCGGCGTCGCGGCGACCACCCGCAGCAGCCCGAGCAGCACCGGGATCATCGCCAGGCTGCCCACGATGCCGCCGACCACGTCGTTGGCCGGCCCGGTCCACGAGTACGACGACAGGCCCGGCAGGAAGCTCACGTAGAGCGCGATGAGCAGCACGTTCGCAAGCAGCCCGAGAACTCCGGCCAGGAACGCGTATCGCTCGACGGTGCGGATCATTCTGGTTCGTTGTCCTTTCCCATGGTGTACGGCGTGGACACGCCGTCGTACATCAGATGCACGACGAGTCCTTCCTTGGCGTGCTTGAGGTTGTGGCAGTGGTCCGACCAGATGCCCGGGTTGCCGGCCACGAACGCCACCTCGTACGTCTCGTGGTTGGCGACGTTGAGCGAGTCCACCCACCAGGGGCTGCCGGTGGCGGGCACCCCGTCGCGGGAGAGCACGAGCATGTGATGGCCGTGCAGGTGCATGGGATGCACCTCGCCGCTGTCGTTGCTGATCCGCATCCGGACGACGTCGCCGGCGCTCACCTGGAACATCGGCACGTCCGGCAGCATGTGGCCGTTGACGGTCCACCAGTTGCCGGGCCTGCCGTCGACGAAGCCGAGCCGCCGCCCGATGTCGTAGCGGAAGGTCCGTGTGACCGGCCCGAGCGCGGCCGGCGAGGGCGTGCCGTAGGTCAGCGGATCAAGCGCGGAGGCGGGTCTGGCGACGGCCGGGGCGCCGGAACCGATGATCAGTGCGGGGTTGCCGCCGAGCTGGACCCGGGCCGGCGCGGTGACCTCGAGGTCGGCACGACCACCGGCGGTGATCTGCACCGACTTGCCGGTGACGGGGGACGGGCCGGCCACGTCGGTGCCGTCGATCGCCAGCAGCCGGTAGGAGCCACCGGTCCAGGCGTACATCGGCCCGCTGTCGGTGTTCACGATCCGGACCCGCACCGTCGAACCCGGCGCGGCCGCCACCGGCACGTCCGAGGTCGGCCCGTTCACCGTGTGCCTGCCGCCGCTGTAAAGATGGACCAGCGCCGTCACGTCGGCGGAGGGCCGGCCGCCGATCACCACGGCACCGAACAAACCCTTGATGACCTGGACGTGCGACACCTGATGCGAGTGGTACCAATACGTTCCGGGCCGGTCCGCGACGAACCGGTACACGAAGGACCGTCCCGGCAGCACCGCGTCCTGGGTGATGCCGGCGACGCCGTCCATCGCGTTCGGCACGTCGACGCCGTGCCAGTGCAGGGTCACGCCGTCCGGCACGTTCTCGTTGACCAGTGTGACCTCGACGAGGTCCCCGGTCGAAGCGAGCACCGCCGGGCCGGGCGTCGTGCCGGTGATCGTGTACCGGCCCCCCACGAACCGGGCCACCAACGTCATCGACACCTCCCCCCCGCGCCCCCCGGCGACGGTGAACA
>NZ_JBFAZH010001421.1:0-1777 GCF_040681735.1 Actinoplanes sp. NPDC051633
GCGTGTCCGCCCCCCGGGCCGGGCCGGCCGGGCGCCCCCCCAGCGACACCCCCCCCACCCGACGCTTGAGCCCGTCCGGGGAGTCGTGCGCGATCACCCGGCCCTTGTTGATCACCACGATCTCGTCGGCGAGCGCGTCGGCCTCCTCGAGATACTGCGTGGTGAGCAGCACGCTGGAGCCCTCGGCGACCTGGTTGCGGACGACGCCCCACATGTCCTCGCGCTTGGCCGGGTCGAGACCCGTGGTCGGCTCGTCGAGGAAGATCACCTCGGGTTGCCCGACCAGGCTCGCGGCCAGGTCGAGGCGGCGCCGCATGCCGCCGGAGTACGTCTTCGCCCGCCGGCCGGCCGCCTCGGCGAGGTCGAACCACTCCAGCAGCTCGGCGGCGCGGCGCTTGGCGTCCCGGGTCCTCAGGTCGAGCAGCTGCCCGATGAGCACCAGGTTCTGCGTGCCGGTCAGGTCCTCGTCGACGCTCGCGTACTGGCCGGTCAGGCCGATCCGCCGGCGCACCCGCTGGGGCTCGCGCAGCACGTCGATGCCGGCCACCTCGGCGGTGCCCTCGTCGGGGCGCAGCAGGGTGGCGAGCACCCGGACGGCGGTAGTCTTGCCGGCGCCGTTCGGCCCGAGCACGCCGAGCACGGTGCCGCGGCGCATGGCAAGGTCCACCCCGTCGAGCGCCTGGGTCTTGCCGAATCGTTTGCGGAGCCCTGTCGCCCGCACTACGAGATCACTCATGCCGTGGAGCGTGCCGCGCCGCGCTGGCATCCTCCGCACACGGCGCTGGCACGCTCCTGGCACACTCCTGGCAGCCGGCTGTCAGCTCCGGCTCACCTCGGCGGCGGCCGCCACCAGGTTGCGCAGAGACGCCTCGACCTCGGCGTACCCGCGGGTCTTCAGGCCGCAGTCGGGATTGACCCACACCCGCTGGGCGGGCACCGCGGCCACGGCCCGCCGCAGCGCCGACGCGACCTCGTCCCGGGCCGGCACCCGCGGCGAGTGGATGTCCCACACGCCGGGACCGACGCCACGGCCGTAGCCGATCGCGGCCAGGTCGCCGAGCACCTCCATCTTCGACCGGGAGGCCTCGAGGCTGGTCACGTCGGCGTCCAGCGCGTCGATCGCCGTGATCACCTCGCCGAACTCCGAGTAGCAGAGGTGCGTGTGAATCTGCGTGGCGTCCGAGACCCCGCTGGTGGCCAGCCGGAACGCGCCGACCGCCCACTCGAGGTAAGCCTTCTGGTCGGCCTGGCGCAGCGGCAACGTCTCGCGCAGGGCCGGCTCGTCGACCTGGATGATCCGCATCCCGGCCGCCTCCAGATCGTGACACTCGTCGCGCAGGGCCAGCGCGACCTGGTCGGCGGTGTCCGCCCGTGGCTGGTCGGTGCGCACGAACGACCAGGCGAGGATGGTCACCGGGCCGGTCAGCATGCCCTTCACCGGCCGGTCGGTGAGCGATTGGGCGTAGGTGGACCAGCCCACCGTCATCGGCGCCTTGCGGGCCACGTCGCCGTGGATGATCGGCGGCCGCACGCACCGGGACCCGTAGGACTGCACCCAGCCGTTGCTCGTCGCGGCGAACCCGTCGAGCTGCTCGCCGAAATACTGCACCATGTCGTTGCGCTCCGGTTCGCCGTGCACCAGCACGTCGAGGCCCAGCTCCTCCTGCAGCCGGATGACGCTCTCGATCTCGGCGCGCATCCGCTGCTCGTAACCCGCCCGATCGAGTGTGCCCGCGCGCAGCTCCGCCCGTGCCCTGCGCAGCTCGGCGGTCTGCGG
>NZ_JBFAZH010001422.1:0-1772 GCF_040681735.1 Actinoplanes sp. NPDC051633
TTTATAGCAACCACCATTTTTGGTTGCTGGGGCTTTAATGGTTTTGAACTTAGCACGGCCGCGGTAATAGAGCCGGTAGAGGCGAGCGCGAGCAGCACTGTCTCGACGGCGCCTTTCGTCCCCGCCTCCGCGGCCAACTCTCGCCGAACGCCGCCGACCTCGCGCCGCAGTTCGGCGAACAATTCGATCTGCTGGGCGACCCACCGCTCGTCGTCATCTGCGTACTTCTCGCTGGCCGGCCGAACTGTCAACAGCAGCGCGTCGTCGCCTGAAATCACTGTCTCTCCATTGTGCCGGCGAAGCCTCGGCTCAGAGCCGGCGTCGCTACTCCACGTGTCTCAATCAAAGGATCCGCCAGATGGTGGCGAGCGCTGAGCTGTCGCGGCACCAGCGGATTTCGCGGACCCGCGGCAAAGTAGCAAGGCGATACGGGAAGACGATAGAATTCGATCTCCGTCTGCTTGTCATCAATGTGACATGCCAACGTGTGAACTCCTGACATCCTGCGAACGACCGATGGATCGATTGGAAGTCAGCGCCGCACTCATTCCTGTACCCGTCAGCGATACCCGCGCGGGAGGTGCGGGTCTATCGTCGCGGCTGGTGGCACTGACGGCAGATGCCGCGGTGGATCTCCTGGCTTTGCTCCTGGTCGGGAGGCCGGGCGGCCGTGACACCGCGACGCCCTGGGACGGGCCGGTCCGGTGCCGGCTGGCGATCCGACGCCCCATAAGACCACTTATGGTGCTCGATGTAGGTCGTAGGGGCGCGGTGCATTGACCAGCTTCGAGGCGTGCACGCCGATGGAAGCGTCACGCCGCTCAAGGCCGCAGCTTCCCGGTCGAGATGCGCCACGTCGATGGAGAGCTGCTCGACCAGCGCGAGACATCGCTCAGCAGCGTCATGACGACCTCCCTTGTATTGAGGTACGCCGCGACAGGTGTCCGCCGACAGCGCCGTGACTGTCAGCGCGTGAGCCCGACTGGACGCTCCGCGGCTGACCATCTTCCGTCGGAGCGACGCGACGTCCTGTTCAGCCGGGATCGGGTCATGGTTCGACATCGATGGATCAAGCGGATTGTGGCCGGCCGCGTCGGCTGAAAGTGGTGCGGGAATACGACCGGCACGGGATCGGATCAGGGCCTCAGAGCGCCGGGAGTATCCGGCTGCTTCAGGAAGCCGGGAGGATCCGGCGAGCGAAAATGTCGCGGACGTTGTTGGTGTCGCCGGGCACCAAATTTGTGGCTCGGGACACGAAGGCGACCAGGCGGCCGTTGCCGGTGATCGCAGGTTGCTCGCTGGAGCCATTCGCCGGCACGCCGCCGGTGGCCACACTGACCACAGTGGTCTCGCCTGTGGACCGGTCGCGTAGATACACTTCGTACTGGTCGGCCTCCCCCACGGAGGCGAAGACGATGTACCGGCCGTCGTTGTTGAGTTCCGCATCAGCGCCGACGGCGATCCGGCTGTTAGCGCCGGTCCACAGGTCACGGACGAACACCGACCTGATTCTCTCGCTCCCGCCCGGCACCAGGTTGGTGGCCAAGGAATCGAAGGCCAGGTAACGACCGTCCGGCGTGAGCGCGGTCCCGCTGCTGCCTTCATCGGCTTGGACACCGCCAGGTCCGACGCTGGCCCGGGCCGTGGTGCCGGCGCGGCGGTCACGGACAAAGACATCGTCGGCCGCGTTGGTGTCGCCAGCAACGAGGTTCGTGGCCGCCGAGCTGAACGCGACGTATCTGCCGGTGCGGCTGATCGCGATCTGGTTGCTG
>NZ_JBFAZH010001423.1:0-1771 GCF_040681735.1 Actinoplanes sp. NPDC051633
TAATTTATCTTCAAACAAATTAATAAATTCCATCAAAATTTCATTCTTATCTAAACTCTCATCTATCAAAATCCTTAAATCAATATCTGAATATACGCCGTGGTCTTCCGCTCCCCCACCGGCTCCGCCTTCGCCACCCGTTCCGGCGCGGCGGCCGCGGTCGGCGCGACCTGCGTCGCGGGCCTCGACCTGACCGGCAGCGACGGCCGGATGATGGGCGCGGGCGAGGCGGCGATGACCGTCACGTCGTCGGCCGCGCCGGAGCGCGTGACGTGCCAGGCGGTCGTCGCCACGCCGGAGGCCAGCATCGCGCCGGCCAGCACCGACAGCACGGTCCAGGGGCGGGCCCAGCGCCAGCCCGGCGCCTTGTTGCGCGCCTGCTTCGGCTGGCGGGGCATCGGGATGACGCTGACGTGATCGGCCTTCGAGAGGGCTCGCGGCTTCGGTTGTGGCTCAGCTTTTTCGGCTGGCTCGGGTGGTGCGGGCGGCTTCGGCGCGGGCGCCTTGGGCGGGGGCAGCGGGGCCGCGTCGGCGACGGCGCGGGACACATCGCTGAGGGAGGCGACGAGCTCGGCCGCGGCGGGCCTGAGGCGGGGCTTCGCTCGCAGGCAGGACGTGATCACCGCCCACAGTTCGTCCGGGATGCCGGGCAGGCGTTCGGGGTTTCCCTCGAGGTGACGCTGCATCAGGCCGTGCACGGTGTCGCTGTCGAAGGGCGGGCGGCCGGTGACCATCTCGTAGAGGAGGATGCCCAGCGCGTAGACGTCGGCGGCCGGGCTGGCGGCGGCGCCGTGGAACGCCTCCGGCGACATGTAGTGCGGGGTGCCGACCACGGCGTTCGGGGTGGTGATGGCCGGCATGTTGAGCACCCGGGCGATGCCGAAGTCGGTCAGGCGCGTCTCCAGCCGCCCGTTCTCGATCTGCAGCAGCACGTTGTCGGGCTTGAGGTCGCGGTGCACGACGCCGAGCTCGTGCGCCTCGGCCAGGGCGGCGGCCAGCTGCGCGGCCAGCCGGGCCGTCTCGCCGGGCGGCACCGTGCGGTGCTCCCGCAGGTGGTCGCGGAGGCTGCCGCCGGTCACCAGGTCCATCACCAGGCCGAGCGACTCGCCGACGCTGAAGAGGTCGCGCACCCGGACCACGTTGCGGTGCCGCAGCATCAGCAGGATGGTCCGCTCCTGCACGAAACGGGTGACCAGCTTGGGCTGGCGCAGCAGGCTCTCGTGCAGCAGCTTGACGGCGACCGGCTCGTTGGATCCGGTCTCGACGCCGCGCCACACCGTCCCGGTGGCGCCCTGCCCGATGGGCCGGAGGAGGATGTACGAGCTCCCGACGCACCGGCCCGCCCGCGCCGGCGTCGCCGGGCCGTCCGGGTCTGCGCGTACGCCACTGCTCGTGGGATCCTGGTCCACCCGATAGGTCCTTCCAGCTGGCTGATTCGTACCGGAATCCTGTTGTTTGTCCGGATCGTTTGGCAACTCAGCGTGCCGGAGTTCGCACTTACCGGAGGAGTGCCGGGCCGCCCGTCACCTCGGAGAGCCGCAATCGTTCGGAGGATCGATGGTCTGGCCGGAAGTGTTCGACGAAGAGGACTACGACCTTGTCGCCACCGACGAGGAAGCGCTCGGCCCAGGGGTTCGGGCACTACTGGCCGACTCCGGCGTCGCCGCCGAGCCGGTGCGATACCCGACCGGTTCCCTGCCCGTCTACGCCGCCGGGGACTACGCCCTCAAGATCTTCCCGCCGGTCTACCTCGAGGAGCGGCCCGTCGAGG
>NZ_JBFAZH010001424.1:0-1769 GCF_040681735.1 Actinoplanes sp. NPDC051633
ACCGGCGCCGGCGGGTCCGAGGTAGGCGCCCGGCACCGTGATCCGCGCCGGGGACCGCAGGTGCCAGGCGGCCGAACCGGCCGGCCGCCAGTCGGTGCGCAGCCGGCCGGGGCCGAAGGAGCCGTCCAGGTCACCGGCCGCGCGGGCGGTGGTCCGGGAAGCCGTGCCGGTGTCGCCGGCGAGGGCCTGCCAGGTCGGGTAGAAGTCCTGCCCCCGGTTCACGATGAGACCGGCCGAGAGCACGATCAGGGATTCGCAGAGCACGACGCCGGCCGCGCGCAGCGGTAACCGCCACCGGCCGCCGCGGTGCCAGAGCAGCACGGTCGCCGAGACGGCGCTGCCGGCCGCCAGAACGGCGAGGATGATCAGGGGAACGCTCGTGACCTGCATCAGCGCGCCGCCGGGACGCTCGTGACGGCACTCGAAGCACGCGGCAGGCCCGGCAGGAAGGCTTCCGCCGTGAGCGCCGCGATCGCGATCCGAGGCAGGTCACGGGCGGTCGGGAAGCACAGGTAGCGCGGTTGCCAGGCGGGCAGGAACTTCGCGTTGGCCCGGTACAGCGACTCGATCTGCCAGACCCGCGAGGCCGCCATGAGCAGCCGGTGCCAGAGCCGCAGCACCGGTCCGGCGCCCAACTCGTCCGCGCGGGCGAAGACCGAGCGCAGCACCGCGAAGTTCAGCGAGATCCGGTGCACTCCCAGCGCCGGCGCGGCTTCGATGGCGCTGACCACCATCAGCTCGGTGAGCCCGTTGCCGGCGGTGCGGTCGCCGCGCATCACATCCAGCGAGAGGCCGTCGGCGCCCCAGGGTACGAACTGCAGCACCCCGCGGATGCGGCCGGCGGCGTCGCAGCACAGCACGAACAGACAGTCCGCGTCGTCGGGGTGGCCCAGCCGGGAGAGGGCCATCGAGAAGCCGCGCTCGACGGCGCCGTCGCGAAACGCCTCCGCGGCGCGAACCGCCTGCGCCAGCGCGCTCGCGGACAGCTCGCGCTGCCGGACCACCTCGCAGGTGAAGCCGGCCCGCCGCATTCGCCGCACCGCCTGGCGTACCCCTCGCATCGGGCGGCCCTGCAGCTGGAACGCCGCCACGTCCACGATCGCCTCGTCGCCCAGCTCGACCACGTCCAGACCGCATCTCTGGTACGCCCGACCACCGGCCTCCCCGCAGCCGAGCACCGCCGGGGTCCACCCGCGCCGGTCGCATTCGGCGAGCCAGATGTTGATCGCCCCGGGCCAGGCCGAGGGGGCGCCGATCGGGTCGCCGGCGGCCAGCGCGACCCCGTGGCACGCCCGGTAGGCGATCGCCGCCTGATCTCCCGGTGCCCAGCTCAGCGACTTGTCCGCGCGCAGAGCGAAGTAGCCGAGCGAGTCGCCCGAGCCGTGCCGGTCGAGCAGGTCGCGCAGGGTCCGGTCGTCCCGTTCGGTGCGCGCCGGCATCCGGCTGCCGGGGCGCAGCAGCAGGACCACCGAGACGGCCACCGCCAGCAGCCCGAACCCGCCCGTGGTGAGGCTGACCGCCTCGGCGCCGATCGGATACCGGAAGTGCACCGGGCCGCTGATGCCGAGCAGGCCGAGTGCGGACTCCGCGGCCCAGCTCAGCCGGCCGGGATGACCCTGCAGGCGGTTCACCCGTACGGCGATCTCGAGGAAGCCGAGCATGAAGCCGGCGCCGGCGAAACCGGCCAGGGCCAGCAGCGCCCGCCACCGGTTGCGCGGATCCGCCGAGGCCTCGAAACGGCGCCGGGTGACGACCAGGACGCCGAGCAG
>NZ_JBFAZH010001425.1:0-1769 GCF_040681735.1 Actinoplanes sp. NPDC051633
GCGCGGGTACCGTGTTCTTCGCCGTATTCGGGTACGACGCCATGAGCACCGCCGCCGAGGAGGCGCACGACGGCAAGAAGCACATGCCCAAGGCCATCATCCTGTCGCTGATCATCGCGATGATCCTGTACGTGGCGGCCACGCTCGTCCTCACCGGCATGCAGCGCTACACCGAGATCGACCCGGAGGCCGGGTTCGCCTCCGCCTTCAAGGGTGTGGGACTGCCGGTCATCGCGAGCATCATCTCGGTCTTCGCGGTGCTGTCCATCCTCACCGTGATGCTGACATTCCTGCTGGGCGTGACCCGCGTCTGGTTCTCGATGAGCCGCGACGGGCTGCTGCCCACCTGGTTCGCCAAGGTCGACCGGCACGGGACCCCGCAGCGGGTGACCTGGATCGCGGGCATCGGCTCCGCCGTGCTGGCCGGTGTCTTCCCGATCCGTGAGGTCGCCGACCTCACCAACATCGGCATCCTGTCCGCGTTCATCGTGGTGTGCGTCGCGGTGATCCTCTTCCGCTACACCCGGCCGGACACCCCGCGAACGTTCCGTCTGCCGTGGATGCCCGTGGT
The DNA here is from genome assembly GCF_040681735.1 of Actinoplanes sp. NPDC051633. Taxonomy (NCBI): domain Bacteria; kingdom Bacillati; phylum Actinomycetota; class Actinomycetes; order Micromonosporales; family Micromonosporaceae; genus Actinoplanes; species Actinoplanes sp. NPDC051633. Next base: position 572 of record NZ_JBFAZH010001425.1, read on the forward strand.
GCCGGCCTTCGGTGTGCTCGCCTCGCTGTTCCTCATCCTCCAGTTGCACTGGGAGACGTGGGTGCGGTTCGTGGTATGGCTGGCCATCGGGCTGGTCATCTACTTCGCCTACGGCCGCCGGCACTCCCTGCTGAATCAGACCAGCTCGACCTGAGCCGCCGCGACCCACTCGTGCACGGCGCCCTTGACCAGGAGATAGCGGGTTTCATCGACCCCGTCGGTCCGGAGCGCGATCGCCGTCCAGCCGGTCTCCTCGGCGCCGGCCTTCGTGACGTTGCGCGCCGCCAGGGCGGGTAGCGGCACGACCGGGCGGCCGTCCGCTCCGGCGCCGGCGGCGCCCTCTTGCGTCGACACGGCCGCCCGGATGAACGCTTCGGCGATCGTGGCCCGCGCGCGGACGGTCTCGGTCGCCACCGCGGCGCGCCCGCGGACGTCCGACCCCAGCAGGTAGGCGATGCCCAGCACCCCGGCGGCGGTGACGACGGCCGCCACCCAGAGGGCGACATGCTGAGTGCCCGCGGGTGCACCGTCCCACCAGCCGCGGACCGCCGCCCACGCGGCGATCACCCCGGCGCCGAGACCGGCGGCCCACCACTTGTTCGCCGCGGTGGCGCCCGCCTCGATCAGCGAGACGCTGTCCGGCGGGCCCTGGAAGGCGGACCGCAGTCCACCGGCGCCCTTGAGGTCCTTCGCGGACGGCAGCAGGTTGAGCCCGCCGAGCAGAGCTGCCGCCGGCGCGAGCAGGTCGTCGGTCGCGGCGACGGCGGACGAGGGCACCTGGACCTTGAGGTCGGGATCGGCCATCGGAGCACTGTAGAGGATCGGTGCCCAGCAGGAGAGGATCGGTGCCCAGCCGGAGCCGGGGCCCGTCAGCCGGTGGTGACCCGGTAGACGGCGCCGGCCAGGTCGTCGCTCACGTACAGCGCGTTGTCGGGGCCCTGCACCGCCATGACCGGGCGCCCCCAGCGCGAGCCGTCCTCGTCCTGAAATCCGGTCAGCAGCGTCTGCTGAGGGCCGAGCGTGCCGTCGCGCCAGGCGAAGAACGACACCTCGGGGGCGCGCGGCGGTTTGCGGTTCCAGGAGCCGTGGATGCCGGCCAGCGCGCCCTGCCCGTACGCGCCGGCCTGACCGAAGCTCAGGCCCAGCGGCGCCGAGTGCGCGCCCATGCCCTGCTCCACCGGGGGCAGCTTCGAGCAGT
>NZ_JBFAZH010001426.1:0-1768 GCF_040681735.1 Actinoplanes sp. NPDC051633
CTCGGTGCGTACCGCGAGAAAGCGGGTGATCTCCGCCGGCCCGCCTCCCAGAAGGCGGGCGACGTCCACCACCGGCGTCGGCACCCCGCGCATGATGCAGATCCCGCTCATAAAGGCGGGCGCGCCGGCCAGCGGGCGGGTGGCCAGCGGGCGCATCGTCTCGACGACGTCGTCGAGACGCAGCGCGCACAGCAGCGATCCGGCCCGGAAGACGACGGACAGAGTCCCTTCCCCCTGAGGGACGGAATGTCCGAGCTGTGCCATTAGCCCAGATTAGCGAGATTCTTTCGGTCCCTTGGCCGGTTTCAGCCCTCGGAGCATGATCTCGCACGTGCGATCCCGCAGGCCGGCGTCCCAGCCACCCTGCAGAGCGCCCTGACACGCGCTGGTCAGCAGCGCCATCACCTCATCGGCACGCACGCCCGGATCCACGGCGCCGGCCTGCTGTGCCCTGGTCAGGAGTGTGGCCACGACGTCGGTGAGCGAGGCGATCGGCTGATCCAGGGGGACGGCCAGCATGCCCACCACCGTGCGGTTGTCGGCGGTCCGGCGTACCAGTGAACGGAAGAACTCGAACAGCGCCGTCGCCGGATCGCCCTCCGTGGCCAGGGTCGCGGCCTCGGCCGTGACCTGTTCGAGCAGCTCCTTCATCAGCGCCCGTAGCAGATCGGCCTTGGTGGGGAAGTGGCGGAAGACGGTGCCCGCCGCAACGCCGGCCCGCCGAGCCACCTCCTCCGTCGACGCGTCGGGGCCGCCCTCGGCGAACACCGCGCCGGCCGCGGCGAGGATCCGCTCGCGGTTGCGCCGGGCGTCGGCCCGCATCGGTCTGGACAAGATGAGTCACCACTCATTATCGTATTTCCGGAGTCGTCACTCACCTTATCGTCCTGGAGGTCCGGCATGACGCCCGAGGAGTTCTTCGACCGCATGAAGCAGCAGTGGCTGGGCCCTCTCGGCCCGCTCGACCACGAGCACCTGGCCGACGACGTGGTGGTCGAGTTCCCGTTCGCGGCGCCCGGCCGCCCGTCCCGCATCGAGGGCCGCGCGCGGTTCGCGGTCTTCGCCGACCCGCAGCGCGCCGCCCTGCCGATCCGGATCGACGCGTGCGACGCCACGGCGCTCCACCAGACCCTGGACCCAGGGACCTTCATCGTCGAGTACGAGCTGACAGCCACCCACCTGCGGACGGGGAAGCGGGCTACGGCAGCGTTCATCGCGGTCCTGACCCTGCGCGACGACAAGGTGGTGCTGTGGCGCGAGTATCAGGACACCGCCGCGATGACCCGGGCCATGGCCCCGTCGTCCCCACCCGAACGGATTACCACCGGCGGGTGAAGCCGGCGGCCCGGCGAAGGGTCGAACCCCTGGTCAAGTCGATCTTTACGGAATGTGCCGAAACCGGGCAAAGTCACCGGTCCGGTGTCTACCGCGTTGGTCCGGCCATGGGCGCCGTGGACAGGCCCGGCGCCGCCGGACCGACGTGAGGATACGGGGAATGCGGAAACCGCTGGTGGTGGTCTGTGTGACGGCCTCGGCCGTGCTGCTGGCAGGCGCGATCGCGGCGACGACGGCGGGCGCGGAGACGACACCCGGCGAGCCGGTGGCCGGAGTCGCCGGACTGCCCGACATCCCGGGGGTTCCCGATCTGCCGGTGGACCCCGACGAGCCGGGGGAGACGCCGGCGCGCCCCGGCGTACCCGGTGTGAACCTGCCCGACTTCGACGAGCCCGCCGCCGAAGTGCCCGCCGACCAGGCGCCCGCGGACGGC
>NZ_JBFAZH010001427.1:0-1763 GCF_040681735.1 Actinoplanes sp. NPDC051633
GCCGACGACATCGTGCGCCAGGTGCGCGACCCGATCCAGCTGAAGACCCGCGACGAGGTCGGGCAGGTCGCGAGCGCGTTCAACGTGGTGCACCGCGAGGCGGTCCGGATCGCGGCCGAGCAGGCCGCGCTGCGTACGAGTGTCTCGGCGATGTTCCTCAACCTGGCTCGCCGCTCGCAGTCTCTGGTGGACCGGATGATCGGCGAGCTCGACCAGATCGAGCGCGGCGAGGAGGACCCCAAGCGTCTCGCCCAGCTGTTCGAGCTCGACCACCTGGCCACCCGGATGCGCCGCAACGACGAGAACCTGCTGGTGCTCGCCGGGGCGGACTCCAGTGCCCCGCGCCGCGAGGACGCGCTGCTGGTGGATGCCCTGCGCGCCGCGCAGTCCGAGGTCGAGCTCTACAACCGCATCGAGTTCGGCACCGTCGACACCGACATCTCGATCGCCGCGCTGGCCGTCAACGACGTGGTGCGCCTGGTGGCCGAGCTGCTCGACAACGCGACCCGCTTCTCGCCGCCGAACACCGTGGTCGTCGCGGACGGCCGGCGGATCCGCGACTACGTCGTGATCCAGGTCGAGGACCGCGGGCTCGGCATGTCCGACGAGCAGATGGCGACGCTCAACCAGCGGCTCGCCGAGTCGCCGGACGTGGACGTGGCCGCCTTCCGCCTGATGGGCCTGGCCGTGGTGAGCCGGCTCGCCCACCGGTACGGCATCCGGGTGGAGCTGCGGGCCAACGCCGAGGGCGGCACGACCGTCCAGGTCACGCTGCCCAGCAACATCGTGGTGCTGCCGTCGCGGGGCATCGACGCGCCGCGCCGGGGACAGCTCGCCAGTGGACACTCGATGAGCATGGACGCGCTGCCCGCGGGCCGGTCGTCCGGCGCACCGCGGTCGCAGATGCCTGAGCCGTCCTGGCGGGCCGAGCTGCCGGGCCCGTCCCACCCGCTGCTGCCGCAGATGCCGTCGCAGCGTCCGCCGTCCGAGCCGATGCAGCGCCCGACCACCGACCGGCCACCCCTGCCGACGCGGGTCGCGCAGCCGATCGCCTCCGGTTCGCCCGTACCCTCCGCTCCGCCCGTACCCTCCGCTCCACCGGCACCCGCCGCCGCCGCGGCGCCCGCGACGACCAACTGGGGTTCGCCGACGAAGGCCTATCCGGCGGTGCAGGCCGCCTCGCCGGACCACCAGGTCGCGGTCGGTTTCGTCACCCCGGACGGCAAGAAGATCCCGCCGCCGCCGCGACCGATGCCGCCGAACCAGGGCTGGGGCGCCGCGCTCGCGGGCATGCCGCCGCCCCCGCCGCCGCCGACCTCCGCCGGGCCGGCCGAGGAGCGCGGCGAAGCGCCGATCTTCCTGCAGATGCAAGCCAGTTGGTTCCGCAGCCACGAGGGCGCCGACCCGGAGGAATGGGGCATGCCGACGGCCGGGTACGCGCCACCCCCGAGCCCCGGATCGCCGGCCATGGCGGGCGCTGTTTCCGCACCTCCGACACCCGCCGCACCTGCGCGGTCGGCGTCGGCGCCGCCCGCGCCGCCGGTCGTCCCGCCGGCGACATCCTCAGCGGATCGACTTAACCGGCTCTCGAGGGGTGTGCCCGGAAGCGGTACCGGGCAGAATGGTGCCCGACCGGCGCCAGCCGGCTCCGACAACGGCGATTCCCACACGCCGCCTCGGCCGCGTTCCTCGGCCGAAGAACGGTGGCGGACCGCCGCCGACGAAGGATGGCAGCGCGCGATGGCAGCGCCGCCACCCCCCGC
>NZ_JBFAZH010001428.1:0-1762 GCF_040681735.1 Actinoplanes sp. NPDC051633
GGCCGTCGGCGGGGCGATGGATCTGGCCGTGGGGGCGAAGAGCGTCTACGTGATGATGACGCTGTTCGCGAAGGACGGGACGCCGAAGCTGGTGCCCGAGTGCACGTACCCGCTGACCGGCGTCGGCTGCGTCGACCGCGTCTACACCGACCTGGCGACCTTCCTCGTCACTCCGGACGGCCTCGCCGTGCGGGAGACCTTCGGGATCTCCGCCGGCGAGCTGGGCGAGCGCCTGGCCCTGCCCCTGCTCACCGGCGGGTGATCCGCGGCGCGGCGAAGTTCCGGTTGTCGACGACGACGTCCGCGACGGCGGCCGGGTCGACCTCCGTCAGGTAGAGGCGCTCACCGGGTACGTAGTACGTGCGGTAGCGCTCGGCCGCCTGCTCGTAGGAGTCCATCCACGCCTGGTCCCGGTCGGCGCCGCGGCGCTGCACGTCCGCGAGGTCGATGTCGACGTAGATCCGTAGGTCCCAATGTCCGGCGAGGGCCGGCTTCTGCAGGAACCCGCCGTCGGCGACCAGGATCGCGTCGTCCGGCGCCACCCGCTCGGGCGAGTCGACCGGGGTGCGCCCACGCAGGTCCATCACCGCGGTGCGGTACCGCCGGCTGCCACCGGGGCTGTGCTGCTGCCGGCCGCTGAGGCTCCGCCAAGGGCGGAGAACCCGGGCCCCTCCGGGGCCGAGCGGCTCGAGCAGCAGCGAGCGGATCGCGTCGGTGTCGTACATCTCGTGGTAGTAGCTTTCCGGCGAGCCGGGCGGGTATCCGGTGCGCAGGTCGACGTGCCGTTTGAAGTGGTCGAGGCCGACGCGGATCACCTCGCGGGCGGTGCTCGCCCGCAGTGTGTCGGCCAGTGCGTCGGCCAGCGTCGACTTGCCGGCCGCCGAGAGGCCGTCGACACCCACCCGGACGGGATGGTCGAGCTCGATCGACAGGACGCGGTCGGCCAAGATCCGCAGAACGTCCGTGCGGCTCATACGCCTCCCCGGTTGGGCGTCGATGTGTCGGTCGATCCGGGATACAACTTAATCCGATCGATCCGCGTCGGATGGGTGTAGGCGGCGACAAGGAGCGGCGGCGATGCCAAGTGGATCCGACGATGAGTATCTGGCGTACGTGCATGCGCGCGTGCCCAGTCTGCGGCGCACCGCGTACTCACTCAGCGGCGACCGGCACGAGGCCGACGACCTCGTCCAGGAGACCCTGACCAAGCTCTACACGCGCTGGTCGAAAGCGTCCAGGGCGGACAACGTGGACGCCTACGTGCACACCATGCTGGTCCGCGTCTTCCTCGACGGCCGAAGACGCGGCTGGTGGAAGGTCCGGCTGGTCGGAGGCCCACCGGATCCGGCGCCGGTCCCGTCCGGTTCCCCGGAGGACAGCGCCGTCGTGCGCAGCGCCCTGGACCGTCTCCCGCCGCGGCAGCAGGCGGTGCTGGTCCTGCGATACCTCTGCGACCAGCCCATCAGCGAGGTGGCCCGGCTGCTCGGCTGCACCGAGGGCACGGTCAAGAGCCAGACCTCACACGCCCTCGCCCGGCTGCGCGTCCTGCTCGGCCCGCGGCCCGGCGCGCACGCCGCCCTCACGGATCGATCATGAAAGGCAATACGGTGGGAAACCAGGACGAGTACGCGCAGCAGCTGCTCGAGCCGCTGCGCGGTGAGCCGCAGGGTGCGCCGCGCATCGACGTGCCGAGGGCGATGCGGGAGGGCCGCCGCCGGCGGCGGGTGCGGGGCTGGTCCACCGCGGTCACCGCCGTGGCCAG
>NZ_JBFAZH010001429.1:0-1761 GCF_040681735.1 Actinoplanes sp. NPDC051633
AAGAAGAGCACCCCGGCGAAGAAGACCACCGCTGTCAAACGGACACCGGCCAAGAAGACCACCGCTGCGGAGAGTCCGGAACCCACCCCGGCCGCACCGGTCAAGGCCCCGGCGGCCGCGCCCGCTGCGACGGCTGGCGCGATCCCGGCACGGCTGCTGACCAACGCCCGGACCATCGCGGCATCGCACCGCCACGAGCACGGCGAAGACATCAAACCCAACCAGCTCGCGGTCCGACTCCGCGTCCCCACCCCGCAAGCCGCGGACATCCTCACCCACCTCCGGGACAACCCGCCGACGGCGGCCACCACCCGGCCACACAACGGCAGCACCGTAGAACCCAGCACCGTAGGAGCCATCGCCTGATGAGTAGCTCGACGCTGCCTCTCGCACCCACAGCATCTGCTGTGGGTACGGGGGAGAACGCCGACACCGCCTGGCCGTGGGCCAAACCCACCAAGACGCCCGTGGAGCATCCCGACGCCCGGCTTGGCTTCGATCCCACCGAAACCGCCACCGCCCGCCAGCGGGTCCGTTCGGGGACCTTCCCGGAATGGCTCGATCACGTCTCCGCCGCCGCAGCATGCACCCGCCCGATCCGGCTCTCCGGCGCCATCGACGTCAAGAACACCGACGGCACCCTCATGCACTCGATCGACACCGACACGATGCCCGACGGCGTGATCTACACCCCATGCGGCAACCGCCGCGCCAGCGTCTGCCCGTCCTGCGCCGAGGTCTACCGCCGCGACACCTACCAAATCATCAAGGCCGGATTGGAAGGCGGACGCTACGGGCTCCCCCCGCTCGGCGACCACCTCGCCGTCTTCCTCACCGCCACCGCCCCCTCCTTCGGCCCCGTGCACCACCGCGTCGTGAAGACCCACGCCGCCGACTGCCGCACCCGGGAACGCTGCACCTGCCGCGCCTCCGTCTGCCGGCCGTTCGGAGCCACCTGCCCCCACGGCATCGCGCTGCGCTGCACCGCCCGCCACAGAACCAGCGACCCGGCGCTGGGCACGCCGCTGTGCCTCGACTGCTACGACCACGACGCCCAAGTGGTTTGGAACCACGAAGCCCCTGAACTGTGGCGACGCACCATCCAAGAAGCCGACCGGGAACTGCAACGCCTCGGCAAGCGGCTCGGCGTCACCCTGCGCCGCCGCTACGTCAAGGTGCACGAATTCCAGGCCCGAGGCGTGATCCACTACCACGCGGTCATCCGCCTCGACGGCTACCACCCCGACTGCCCCACCGCCATCGTGCCCGCCGACTCCACCGTCACCCGCAGGATGTTCGAAACCGTCCTGCGTCAAGCGTTCACCCGAACTGCCTACACCAGTCGAACTCACCCGGCCCACGGCGGTGAAGGCTGGCACATCGCATGGGGCGACAAGGGCCTCGACTTCAAGCACATCAACGCCCCGGGCGGCGATGCCAGCCTGGCGAAGGTCACCGCGTACCTCGCCAAGTACGTCACCAAGAGCACCGAAGCCACCGGCGCCCTGTTCCGCCGCGTCGACGATCTCACTGTCGAGCTGTACGCCGCCCCGGACACCCACCTCGGCCGCCTGGTCCGCTCCTGCTGGGCGCTTGGCGAAGCCGACGGCTGGCACCGGCTACGCCGCTACGCCCATCAGTACGGCCACGGCGGTCACGTCACCACCAAGTCCCGCGGTTTCTCCGTCACCTACGCCTTCAAGCGTCTCGAGCGCACCATCTGGCGGCGCACCCAAGGCTTCCCACACCTCTGGGACGAAC
>NZ_JBFAZH010001430.1:0-1760 GCF_040681735.1 Actinoplanes sp. NPDC051633
TCGGGCTGGTTCTGCTGGTACGCGAGGAGCGCGGCTCCTTCACCGCGGCCGGGATCGTGGCCGGCGCCTTCGCGATCGGCACCGCGGTCGGCTCACCGGCCTGGGGTCGCACGATGGACGTGCGCGGCCCGTCGGTCCCCGTCGCGATCGGCTCGGCCGCGAGCGCCGTGCTGATCGCCACCCTCGCATTGTTGCCGGGCACCGCGGCGCCGCTGTGGCTCGTCGCGGCCGTCGCGCTCCTCGCCGGTGGAGCTCTGCCGCCGGTCACTCCGGCCGCCCGGGCGGCGTGGCGGAAGTTGTTCCGCGACGAGGGACCCGTGCGGGCCGCCCTGTCCTTCGACGCGGCCGCCATGGAGGCATTGTTCGTCGGCGGCCCGGTGCTGGTCGGCCTCATCCTCGCGCACGGCGGCGAAGCGGCGACCGTCCTGCTCGCCGCGCTCCTGCAGGCCGTCGGCGGCATCGGCTACGCCGCCACACCCGCCGCGCGTGCCGTGCGCCCGTCGGCGACCACCGGACCCGGGTCCTCCGCCCTGGCCGGAGGCTCAGCGGCCGGTAGCAGCACGGCCTCGGAGGGGCCTGGGTTCTCCGCCCTTGCCGGAGGCTCAGCGGCCGGTAGCAGCACAGCCTCGGGCCCGCTCCCGATCCGCCGGCTCGCCGGGCCGGTCGGGGTCGCCGCCGCGCTGGCGGTCGCCTTCGGCATCACCGACACCGCGCTGGCGGCCACCGCCCGCGAGGTGCTGCACGACGCCACGCGGGTGGGCCTGCTGTTCACCGCCATCGCCGGGGGCAGCGCGCTGGGCGGCATCATCTTCGGCACCCGCCACCTGTCGCCCGACGCCGAACGGCGAGCGTTGCCGGTGCTGCTCGCGGCCGTCACCGCGGGGCTGCTGGCCGTTCCGGCGGCGCTGTGGTCCGGCGCGGCGCTGCCGGTGGTGCTCCTTCTGCTGCTGCTCACCGGACTCTGCATCGCTCCGGTGCTGATCATCGTGATGGCGCAGGTCGACAGCGTGGTGCCGGCCGGGCGTACCTCGGAGGCGCAGGCTTGGCTGGCGACGGCCACGCTGGTGGGCACCTCGGCCGGCACGCCGGTCGGCGGCCTGGTCGTGGACCTGCTCGGGGTGCCCGCCGCATACGCCGTAGCGGCCCTGGCCGCCGGCGCGGCGTGCCTGCTGGCCCTGTTCGCGAAGCGGGGCTGACCGGGCCGGACCAACCGCCGAACGCGCGGTTCTGCGCGGCGGTGATCTAGCCGGCGGTGACCTGGGCGGCGGGGTTACGGCCTCGCCGGAAGGTGTGGGCGGCGGCGCCGAACAGCAGGCCGCCGAGTGTGAAGTAGCCGTCGATCGCACGGCCGGTCCACTGGACCGCCTGGGACGGGTCGGCGAAGCCGGTGACCTGCTGGAGGCTCAAGCCGGTCAGACCGCCCGCCGCGACGCCGGTCACCCGGAGCAGTTCGTCGACCAATCCAGCCAGCCCGCGGAGCAGCAGCACCGCGCATCCGGCCCACAGCACCGCCGTCAGGAGCCGGGCCGGCAACCGGCGACCCCACCCTTGGGCAGCGGCGAGCGGCGCCGCAAGGCCGACCACCGCCATCAGGATCAGGATGGCGTCGAACACGCCGGGCGTGGCCTGGGGGAGAGTCGGGCGCACGAGCGTGCCGCCCGAGTACCAGTAGACGTGCGCCAGCACGAACACCACCACCCACGTCGCGGCGGCGTAGGCGGCGACGCTCCGGCCGGCTGTCGCCTGTGCGGGAACCATCG
>NZ_JBFAZH010001431.1:0-1759 GCF_040681735.1 Actinoplanes sp. NPDC051633
GAGACGTCCCTGCTGCTGCCCGAGCTCGGCGACGTGGCGGCCAAGTCGCTGCTGGAGGTCGCCGGGCCGGGCAGCGGGAGCCCGTGGTCGTCGGTGCAGATCCGGCACCTGGGCGGCGCCCTGCGGCGGCCGGGCCGGGGAGCCGGGGCGACCGGGGCGATCGACGAGGAGTTCAGCTTCATGGCGATCGGTGTCCCCGTACCCTCGATGGCCGAGGCCCTGGCCGCCCACCGGGCGGTGCTCACCGCTGCGATGGCGCCGCACGCGTCCGCCCGGAAGCTGTTCAACTTCCTCAGCCCGGGCGAGCCCGCCGCGCTGGCCTTCGACGCCGCGACGGTCGACCGGCTGCGTGCCGTCAAGGCGGCGCGTGACCCGCGCGGGGTGTTCCGCAGCAACCGCCCGATCTGAGTCCTTGACCCGCCCTTGGCTCGGCGAGAAGGCTGGTTCCCATGGACAAGGTGATTCATTTCGAGGTGCCGTTCGACGACGGCGAGCGGGCCATCGCGTTCTACCGCGAGGCGTTCGGATGGGATCTCAATCCCATGCCGCAGCTGCAGTACGTGATGACGAAAACCAGCGCGACCGACGAGCAGGGCCGGCCGGCCGAGCCCGGCGCGATCAACGGCGGGATGCTCAAGCGGCAGGGCCCGATCACCGCGCCGGTGATCACCATCGGGGTCGAGGACTTGGACGACGCGCTGGCCCGGGTGGAGAAGCTGGGCGGCACGGTGGCGATCGGCCGGCAGCCGGTGGGCGACATGGGATTCAGCGCATACTTCCACGACACCGAGGGCAATCTGATCGGCCTCTGGCAGAACGCGTAGGAGAGGGCCCCGCCGGGTGGCGGGGCCCTCTCGCGGTCGTTACGGACCCGAGGTGAGGTACTGGATCTCGGCCCCGCGCCGGGCCGTGCCGCCCGAGTTGTTGATGATGCGGTTGATCGTGCCCTGGCCACCCAGGGACACCGTCACCATGTTGGTGAAGCGGATGCCCGGCTTGACCGGCGCCTCGATCGCCCGCTCCCCGACCACCGACTCGTCCAGCGTGAAGACGCAGTAACTGCCCAGCCCCCATGCCTGATGGTTGTTGACCGAGTCGGCCACCTTGTAGGCGGCGTAGCCCCGGGTCGAGCCGTTCATCCAGGAGGCCTGGTTGGGCATCTCGTACGGCATCTCGTTCTGGTAGAAGTACGTCCGCCCGCGTTCGCCGTTCCAGACCGTCTGGTACTTCTGGAAGTGCTCGACGAACAGGCCGTACATGGTCACGTCGTTGCCGTTGACCACCAGGCCCTGGTCGGCCGTGTTGACGCTCCAGCCGACGCCCGCGCCGTGGTCGGCCCGCCACAGCCACATGTGGTCGCCGATCACGTTGTTGCTGTTGACGATCAGCGTGTTGGTGGCCTTGCCGACGCCCGGCCCGCCGATCCGGAAGAACACGTCGTGCAGCGAGATCGGGTTGGCCGCGTTGTTCGCGGTGGAGCCCGGCGCGCCGACCTCCATGAGGGAGGCCGAGTTGGTCGGACCGGCGTCGAACATGATGCCGGCCACCTTCACCCCGGCCACGTCCGCGACCTTCAGCGGGGTGACGCCGTTGTCGGCGAAGAACGTGGCCAGACCGAGGCCCAGCACGACCGTGTCGGGCCGGGTCACGTTGATCGTCTGGTTCACGTGGTGGGTGCCCGGCGTGACGAGCAGGTGCTTGCCGGCGGCCAGGGCGTTGTTGATCGTCGCCGCGCTGGTGCCCGGCCGCACGATGAAGA
>NZ_JBFAZH010001432.1:0-1756 GCF_040681735.1 Actinoplanes sp. NPDC051633
CTCCCGCACCCTCACCGACCCGCTCCCCTGGGCCGGATCGTCGGTCCTCGACGGCGACGCCGTGACGGCCGTGGCCAAGCTACGGGCCGGCACCGACGGCGAACTCCACGTGGTCGGCAGCGCGGACCTCACCCGCCAACTGCTGGCCGCCGGCCTGATCGACGAGCTGCGCCTGATGATCGACCCGATCCTGCTGGGCTCCGGCAAACGCCTCTTCCCGGCAACACCAGACCCGTCCAGCTGGCAACTGACGGCCAGCGTCGCCACCGCGACGGGCGCGCTGCTGACCACCTACACCCGCATCTGACTCGGCCGGCCTTCTGATTCGCCCGGCCTTCTGATTCGGCCGGCCCAGTCACCGGCCGGCCGGCCGCCAGCCCCGGCGGCGACCCCGGCGGATGGCGGCGACCGCGATGCCGCCCAGCACGGCCAGGCCCAGGCCCGCCGCTCCCACGATCATCGACCGGTCCTGCGCCTCGTGCCGGCGGGCCGCCAACGCCAGCGCCGCCGGATCCTCGGTGTGCAGGACGGTCGGCGCCGGTGACGGATTGCCCACCGGCAACGTCTCGGTCAGCGCCCGATACGGGTTCAGCAGACCGAAGCCGTACTCGTCGCTGCGCCGGCCACCCGGCGCCGGGTCGGCCGTCACGATCAACCTGCGCTGCACCTGCGCCGGGGTCAACGTCGGCAGCCGCTGCAGGATCAGCGCCGCGGTGGCCGACACGAACGGCGCCGCGAAGCTCGTGCCCTGCACAGTCGTATGGCCACGCACCGGCGCCGCCGCGGTCACATCCAGCCCGGCGGCGACCAGGTCGACATACTGCCCATGCTGCGAGAAGCTCGCCCGGGTCCCGTCCGGGCCGACCGCACCGACCCCGATCACGCCGGAATACGCCGCCGGGTACGGCACCGGATTGCCCTTCGACTCGTCACCGTTGTTGCCGGCCGCCGCCACCACGACCACACCGCCGGCCACCGCCTGCGCCACCGCCCGGCGAACCTCCGCGTTGTCCTTGGTCATCACCACCGACAGGTTGATCACCCGCGCGTTGCCGCCGGTCTTGCTGGCCGCCCACCGGATCGCCTCGGCGAACTCGGCCGGCGTCCCGTCGTCACCGACCTCCTGCCCGCCGATCTCCTCCTTCTCGGTGATCCGCACGGGCACGATCGTGGCGCCCGGCGCGAGCCCCTGGAACGCGACGCGCTCGACCTGCCGGGCGGCGATGATGCTGGCCACCGCGGTGCCGTGACCGACACAGTCCTGCCGGGCGTCCGGATTGTTGTGCAGCAGATCCCGGCCACGATCGACGCGGCCGCGCAGCTGCGGATGGCCGGCGTCCACCCCGGAGTCGATCACCGCGACGCGGACACCGGCGCCGGTCGACAGCGGCGCGATCCGCGACAGGTCGTACAGCTTCTGCTCGAACGGCACATCCCGGAAGACCTGCCCGGGCGCCGGCGGGGGATCACAGGGGGTGGCCCTGGCCCTGGCGGACGCGGGCGCCGGCAAGAGCACGACGGCCAGCGCCGCCACCCCGGCAAGTACCCGCCTGACCATGCGCTCCCCCGTCCAACGACCCCCACGAATGCTACCGACCCACTCCGACCGCTGATGCCCCGCGCCGCGGTGCCGGCCGGGCCCGCTCAAATCTTTTTCGGGGGTGTCGTTGATTCCTTTTTGTTCTTGAGCGTCGGCGATCGACGGCGGCGTGGGACACACCCAGTAGAGCGTCCTAGGATGTTGGTGCGGGAGCTG
>NZ_JBFAZH010001433.1:0-1750 GCF_040681735.1 Actinoplanes sp. NPDC051633
ATCTGGGGGTCGTCCGGGTCGAATTCCGCTTCGTTCTAGAGAAGCTGACGTCGCTGCGGGGGGTGTTGTATGTACCCATCGATCGACGCGGCGCAGCTCAGCAACACGTAGGGACGCACGCCCTCAAACTAGAGGATGCCGCGATCGGTGAAGGCGGCCTTGGTCTTCGCCTCCGCGCTCTTGCCGTAGAGGGCACGGGCGGTGATGACGGTCAGGTTCGCCGCGGTCGGCATGCTGGTGTCCGGCGGGAAGTAGAAGTGCGCCTGCAGGATCACCCGGTTCGCGGCCGTGCGGCCGAGCGCCTTGTTGATGTCCCAGAGCGCGCGCGACCAGATCTCGCCGTCGTCGTGCACCTCGCCGTCGAGGTCGGTGGGGTAGACCTTGGTGCCGTCGGTGCGCCGCAGGCAGTGCGGCTCGTCGGAGGTGTACGAGGTCGCGTCCCAGTCCATCACGCAGGCCCACGGGGTGACGGTGGTGTTCGGGCTGGTCGCCTGCGACATGGTGACGGCCCAGTAGTCGCCGAAGCCCTCGCCGATCGCGCCGGCCTCCTCCGACTCGCCGTAGCCGGGCACCTGGTCGGCCTGGATCGCGTGGCCGTACTCGTGCCAGATCACCTCGTTGTCCTCGGCGTCGTCCACGCCGCCGGTGCCGAACGTGATCGAGTCGTCCGAGTCGTCGTAGTACGAGTTGTCGTCGGCGAACCCGGTGGTCCGGAAGTCCTGCGGCTCGTTGTTGACGTCGGCGAAGCCGAGCCGGTGGATGTACTTCTGCGTCTCGGTGAGGCTGTAGTAGGAGTTGACCTCCTCGAAGTGGTCGTTCTCGCGGTCGAAGAAGTAGTTGCGCCGCTTCGAGGTCACCGCGTTGTCGCTGATGTTGTTGGCGTAAGCGCCCTGCAGGGTGGTCTTGCCGCGGTCGAGGTGGGTCAGCCGGACGATGCGGTACGCCTTCTTCGGCACCGCGCTCGCCGCGTCGTCCTCGTCGTCCAGCGACTCGTCCTGCAGCTTGACGACAGGGTTGGGGTCGAAGACCTTGCCGCGGCCGTCCGCCTCCTTGATCGTGCGCTTCTCGGTGAGCAGCGCCCCCGTGCCCGCGTCGACCACCGACTGCACCGTGCCGCCGGGCGCCTTGGTCAGCGTCACCCAGGCCAGCTTGGCGGGGGAGCCGGGCACGATGACCAGCTCGGCGCCCGCCGGCTGCTTGCCGAGCCGGCCGGCCACGGACGACTTGGCCCGGTCACCGCTGATCCCGGCCGCCGTCCGCGCCAGACCGGTGACCTGCTTGCGGCCGTCGGTCACCGCCGGCACGCCGGCGATCGCGGTGTGCGTGGCGTAGTAGCCGCCGAGCACCGGGATGCCCTTGTGGAGCTGCCTGTACCAGGTGTGGGTGCCGAGCAGCGACTGCCGCACCTGCACCTTCTGCAATCCGTCGGGCACGGCGGACGGTGCGGCCTGCGCCGGTGTCCCGGCCGCGGTCACCAGACCGGC
The DNA here is from genome assembly GCF_040681735.1 of Actinoplanes sp. NPDC051633. NCBI lineage: Bacteria > Bacillati > Actinomycetota > Actinomycetes > Micromonosporales > Micromonosporaceae > Actinoplanes > Actinoplanes sp. NPDC051633. The sequence goes on from NZ_JBFAZH010001433.1 coordinate 1,485, forward strand.
GATGACCAGGGGGACAACCACTCGAAAAGTCTTCACAGCGGCCGACTCTAAACCTTCGTGTGATGAATGGAAATCTATCGACCGGCGCGGCGCAGCCTTCCCAGCGTGTGCCCGGTGGCACGTTTGCACAGGTACTCCGCGCGCTCGTAGGACAGCCTCCGGCGGCCGGTCTCAGGGCAGAGATCGGCGTCTCCGGGCCGCCGGGCATAAATCTTTTTAAAACCTTTTTAAGTACTGTTTAAGACCTAGAGAGACAAGGCTTTTGA
>NZ_JBFAZH010001434.1:0-1750 GCF_040681735.1 Actinoplanes sp. NPDC051633
GATCGGACGCGTTGCCGGCAGGTGATGCGCGCGAGATGATTTAGGAAAATGGTCACGGTCCGCGGTCACTGGCCCTTGATACTGCGAACCGGTTGACTGTTGGTGCGCCGGACAACTTTGATGTCGCCGTCGCCTAGGCTGACGGCGATGGTGGTGTCGGAGACGGTCACGGTGAGCGTGCGGTGCCGGTGGAGCCGGCCGAGGACGATATTCTGGCTGGCAGCAGGTTTTCGGCAACTGGATGCCTCCGGCGGGGACTCTGGCTCTGGGATGACGGAAAGAGCGGCGAGCCGTCGGATGGGCTTGATCTACTAAGTGAGTGAACCGGCGAGCAGTTCTTCAAACACTGATGGGCGCAGCGACGTCGGTCGTGACGTTCGGCGCTTCGTCGCGTTGTGGCGGGCGAGCCGAGTCCCGTCCAACCAATAGCGACCGTTTGATGCCTGGAGCCGAAGCGAGCAGGAGTTCGACCATGCCCACCGCGGCTGACTACACATGGTTCGACGGCGACGACAACGAGCTGGTCAACGGCTTCAGCATTTTCTGGGTTAAGGGACTCACCCCCCAGCAAGTGATCACACGCATCGGTGGAACAGTGATCGACAACGTCAGCTGGAGCGGCCTCGTCGACCAGTTTTACGAGGGCGAAAGGAGTCGATGGCTCGCTGGCGTGGTCGACCTAGGCGGCTGGTCCTTCGTTCTTGACCTCACTGGGTTCGCATCGATTGAGGAAGACACGGTTACCCGGTTGTCGAAAGGTACGACGGCGATTTCTCAATTCCTCAACGTGGAGTTGGACGATAACTTCCGACTGGTTGAAGACGGCGACGTAAAGCTTGATTTTGCACCGTGGGAGCCGACCCATCGGCAGGGCATGGCCCCCGATTCCTTGCTTCCTGTCATGGAGCAGATCGGATTCGACCTCAGTCAACACGATCTTGATCTGAGTGACCCCAACTACAAGAAGCCGTACACAACGGAAGCCGCCCTCGCCCTTGCTGAGTACCTGACGGGCATCAGGTTGACACTTGGCCTCCTGCGCTCACAGGACTACCTCCTGGCCGAGGTGCCCGCGCCTTAAGGCACCCTCCGCCCTGCCAGCTTGATACACCGGCAAAGTACAGCAACCTCACTGACGCTCGTCACCCTACGGCGCCCCCGATGGGCCGTGAGCTACGGCGACGGCCGCTACTACCCTAACCGCCGGGACTCGAACGATCACGCCGAAGTTCGTCGGCGGCCGCGAACAGGTGTCCGAGAATCGGCTTTGCGTTCAGCTACAAGCAGACGGACGATCCGACGTTAGGCATCAGTTCGATCCGTCAGGTCGCTTGTCTCGCAAGTGCTTGTCTCACGGTGGTGGGCTGGGAACGCTCGTTTCTAAAGCGTTTCGCGCGCTGTTGTTGCGGTCAGAGCCTTTCAAACCCCCGGCGTAGCTCCCAGTCGGTGACCGCCGCGTCGAAGGCGGTCAGCTCGACCGCGGCCATGTTGGCGTAGTGCGCCCGCACGTCGGCGCCGAACGCGGCCTCCGCCGTCGAGCTGGCCGACCACAGATCGGCCGCTTCCCGCAACGTGGTCGGCACCCGGGCGGCGCTCTCGTCGCCGTAGGCGTTGCCGACGAACTCGTCCTCCAGGCTCAGCTCGTTCTCGATCCCGTGCAGCGCCCCGGCGATCAGCGCCGCGATCGCCAGGTACGGGTTCACATCGCCGCCGGGCACCCGGTTCTCCACCCGCATCCCCTGCCCGTGCC
>NZ_JBFAZH010001435.1:0-1746 GCF_040681735.1 Actinoplanes sp. NPDC051633
CTCATTGGCATTATTTTTAATGGCAGAAGTTGATATTTCTATATTAAGTATGGTTCCAAGAGAATATTTTCATCCATGGTCGAGCTGCCACTGGGCCAGCTGGTTGGAGGCGTCGACGACGGCGCGGGCGCGCTCGACGCGCCGGGCGTGGAAGGCGTCCCACAGCCGCTCATCGAGGTCATCGCCGGTGACGAGCAGCTCGGCGAGCACGGCGGCGTCCTCCAGCGCCTGCGCGCCGCCCTGCGCCAGGGTGGGCGGGCAGGTGTGCGCGGCGTCGCCGATGACCACCACCCGGCCGCGGTTCCACGGGGCCGGCAGGACGTGGGTCTCGAACCAGGTGTAGTTGACCCGGCTCGGATCGGTCAGCGTCTCGCGGATCTCGTCCCACGGGCCGTGGTACGCCGCCGCCAGCTCCTTCATGGTGTCCAGTTGCTGCTGCGGGGTGAGACGGGAGCGGTCCTGCGCCGGTTCGACGACGTACGCGTACAACGAGTCCTCGCCGGTCGGGCAGTAGCCCGCGATGAACGACGGCCCGCCGTAGTACAGGTCCGTCCGCGTGACCGAGGCCGGCCGGGGGCCGAAGGCCCGCCAGATGCCCATGCCGACCGGGCGGGTCTCCAGCTCGATGCCCACCGCCCGGCGGGTCCAGGAGCGGATGCCGTCGGCGCCCACCACGAGGCCGTAGCGGCCCGTGGATCCGTCGCCGAAGGTGACGTCGACGCCGCTCGCGTCCTGGTGCAGCCCCGTGGGCGTCGTCGCGAAGCGCACCTTGGCGCCGACCTCGGTGGCCCGGTCGAGCAGGATCCGGGCCAGCGCCGGGCGGGGCATGCCCATCACGGCCGGCAGATCCGGGCCACCGGTACGGGCGTCGGGGATCTCCGCGACCACCGTGCCGGCCGGGTCGGGCGCCCGGATGCCGGTGACGTCGAACGCGTACCCGGCCCGGCGTGCCCGGTCCCACACGCCCAGGGCGCGCAGTTCGCGCAGCGCGTTGCCCTGCAGGGTGATCCCGGAGCCGGTGGCGGCGACGTCCGGCTTGGCCTCGACGAGGTCGACGGCGACACCGGCCTCGGCGAGCCGGATGGCGGTGGCCGAGCCGGCGAGGCCGGCACCGACCACCAGGACGCTGTTCACGGCGGGCATGTCAGGACTCCCTTGACTGGTGACGCGGGCTTGACTGGGTGACGCGGGTCATTTGACCGCGATCGGATTGACCGGGGCGCCCACGGCGCCGGTCACGGGCAGGGGCGCGGCGGTGAGCAGGAAGTCCCACACCCCGTCGGCGGCGCAGTCGGCCGCGAGCGCGTCGAGGTCCCACATCTCGCCCAGGAACAGCCCGATGTGCGGGATCGCGACCTGGTGCAGCGGCTGGAACGCGACGTCGAACTCGTTGGGCCGGACCTCGAAGCCCCAGGTGTCGGTGGCGATGCCGGCGATCTCGGTGCCGTGCAGCCAGTCGGCGGTGGTGAACGACAGGCCGGGCGCGGGGCCGCCGGCATAGTCGCCCCAGCCGTTGCGGCGTGCCCGGGCCAGCTGCCCGGTGCGGACGAGCAGGAGGTCGCCGCGGCCGACGGCCGACGACGGCCCCTGGGCGTCGATGGTCGCCCGCAGGTGCTCGGCCGTGATGGCGAAGCCGTCGGGCAGCTCCCCGCCGGAGCCGACCGCGCGGCCGACGTCGAGCAGCACGCCCCGGCCGGTGATCAGCGCCGCGACGGTCTCGATGCCGGTCAGCCGGTCCCCCTCGCT
>NZ_JBFAZH010001436.1:0-1745 GCF_040681735.1 Actinoplanes sp. NPDC051633
CCGTGCAGCCCGCGGTCGCCCGGCGCTGGTTGATCAGGTCGACCACCGCCTGCCGCGAAGCCGCCGGCGGCCGAGCAGCCCGCGCAGCCGCCGGCTCAGGGCGGCGGGAACGGCGAGGTCGTCTGCAAGGGCTCGACCGTGACCCTGTCCGGCGAGGCCGGCGCACCCTTCGCGTCCAGCGGCACCTTCCCGATCGGCACCACGCTCAAGGTGACGAACCTGGACAACAACAAGAGCACCACGGTCAAGGTCGAGACCACGTCCGGCAGTTGCGTGCTGCTGAACAACGCCGCTTTCGAGCAGGTCCGCGAGCCCGGCAAGTTCCTCATCCGGCGAGCGGTGATCGAGAAGATCGGCTGAGCCCATGGGGTATGACGGCCCGGACCCATTGGTCCGGGCCGTCATGTACGTCTAGGTTCGTGCAATGACGGTGCCGATGCAGCGAACGCCATCGGATGCGATCGCGCTCAGGCTGCGCGGCCTGGTCAAGCGGTTCGACAGCAAGCTGGCGGTGGCCGGGGTCGACCTCGACGTCCCGGCCGGCTCCTTCTTCGGCCTGCTCGGCCCCAACGGCGCGGGCAAGACCACGACGTTGTCCATGGCCGTCGGGCTCCTGCGGCCCGACGCGGGCCGCGCCGAGATCCTCTCCCACGACGTGTGGGCCGACCCGGCGTCGGCCAAGGCCCTGATCGGCGTGCTGCCCGACGGCGCGCGTCTCTTCGACCGGCTGAACGGCGCCGAGCTGCTCGCCTACCACGGGCTGCTGCGCGGAATGGACCCCGCGACGATCGACCAGCGGGCCCGGGAGCTGCTCGAGGTGCTCGAGCTGGGCGTCGACAACCGCACGCTGGTGGTCGACTACTCGGCCGGGATGCGGAAGAAGATCGGCCTGGCCTGCGCGCTCCTGCACGGTCCCCGGCTGCTCGTGCTGGACGAGCCGTTCGAGGCGGTCGACCCGGTGTCGGCCGCGCTGATTCGGGACATCCTGCAGCGGTACGTGTCCGGCGGCGGCACGGTGATCTTCTCCAGCCACGTGATGGAGGTCGTCGAGCGGCTGTGCAGCCACGTCGCGATCCTGGCCGAGGGCCGGATCCGGGTCGGCGGCACGCTCGCCGAGGTGCGCCGCGACCGGTCGCTGGAGGACGTGTTCGTGCAGGTGGTCGGCGGGCGTACGGCCACCGGCTCGGAGCTCGCGTGGTTGTGAGTGCCTCGCCGGCGACCTTCGTCCGGCTCAAGATGCGTCTCACCCTGAACGGCCTGCGCGGCCGCACCACGCGGGTGGCCCTCTTCGTCCTCGGCATCGTGCTGGGCTGCTTCGGCGCCTTCGGCGGATACATGATCCTGGCCATCCCGGGCCTGCTCGGCGAGACGCGGGCGGCGACCGTGATGATGCCGCTGGCCGGCGCGGTGCTGGTGCTCGGCTGGCTGTTCCTGCCGCTGGTGTTCTTCGGGGTGGACGAGTCGCTCGACCCGGCCCGGTTCGCGCTGCTGCCGCTGAGCCGCCGGACGCTGATCACCGGCGTCTTCGCCGCCGCGCTGACCGGTGTGCCGGCGATCGCCACGCTGCTCGCCACGCTCGGCTCGGTGCAGTCGGCGGCGACGCTGGGAGGGGCGGGGGCGGCACTGGTTCAGCTGGTCGGCGTCTTTGCCGGGCTCCTGCTCTGCGTGGCGGTGAGCCGGGCCGTGACCAGCGCGTTCGCCACCGCGCTGCGCTCGCGGCGGGCCCGTGACCTGGCGACGGTGCT
>NZ_JBFAZH010001437.1:0-1742 GCF_040681735.1 Actinoplanes sp. NPDC051633
GCCGGTCCGGTCGTCGGGAAGTTCGCAGAACAGCACATAGGGCCCGGGTGGCAGCCGATAGGTCAGGTCAGCCCGCCGCCCTGGCGAGATGGTGTTGAGGCCGATCGCCGGTCCGTCCACGAGCGGTCCTTCGCCGGGGGCCCCGGCGTCGATCCAGGCTTGAATCTCGGCGTCCGTGGTGCCTGGCCGGACCGGCCACATGTTCATGAAGTGCGGCGCGGGGGAGGCGTTCACCACGGTGATCGTTCCGTTGGCCGGCAGGAACGGAGGGGCGATGAAGCGATCGCCGCGCGCCATGAAGACCGTCGAGAAGCGGGGCGCGTCGTCGTGTCCGGTGGCCGTGCCGCGTACCCGCAGGACGGTCACCGGTGGCGTCCCGGTCCGGAGAACGCCCAGGTCGATCAGGTAGTAGGTGCCGGCGCGCAGGGTCTGTGTCACCGCGACCGGTGTCACGGCGAGGATGTCGGCGAGTCCGTGGAAGGTGCCGTCCCGGGCAGCGTCCCGGGCGCCTCTGGCCCTGGTCGCGGCATCATCGGACATCATCCGCCGGGCGTCGGCGAGCAGATCGTCGAGGGTGGCGTCTCCGGCCGGCCGGACCAGCGTGATGCCGCTGCTGAGGCCGGGCGGCATGGCGGAGTCGAGCCGGAAGACGATCCGGCCCGCCCGTACGGTGTGCCGGCTGATCGAGATGGACCCGTCGGCGGCGCCGTGGACGGCGACCACCTGTGCCGGGCGGTGCGGCACGGCGGCGGCGGGAGACCCGGCGCCGGTCGAGGCGGCGACGATCGCGGCGAGTAGCGCCAGCCGGGTACGCATGGTCCTCACCGGCCCAGCACGATGCGGACGGCCGCGGCCAGCCCGGCCACCGCGAGCGGCACGCCGAGATACACCAGGAAGGCCGCCCAGGCCCACATCTCGAACGGATCCCGGATGAGGGCTGCCACGGTGGCGACCACGAAGATCAGGTTCAGGACTCCGATCAGGACCGCCGCGACCCGCGGCACGGGCCGGAGCAGGGCGAGCCCGATCAGGTACGGCGGGACGAAGATGATGAGAAGACCCCACGGGGCGCTCTCGGCACCGCCTTCACGTGCGGTGCCGAGCACCCAGAGGGTCAGGAGCAGCGCCACGCCGGCGGCGCCGGCGCCGAGGATCCGTCGTGCGGTGGGGACGGCCGGAGCCGCCGCGTGTGTGGTCATGGCCTGTCGGCCTCCTGTCCGGCGGCGAGCCTCGCCGCTAGGTCAGGTCTAGTGCTCCGGGCTGTCCCGGAGGCAGAGGCCTGTGCCCCTGCGTTCCGGGATCGGTGTTCCCGGGCGGAGCGCCGAGCCCGGCGTCGCGCGCCCGCGCCACGGCTTCGGCGCGCGATGTCACGCCAAGTTTCATGAAGATCGCCGAGACGTTGTTGCGGACGGTCTTGAGGCTCAGCACCAGCCGGTCGGCAATCGTCGCGTTGCTGTGCCCGCGCGCCATGAGGTCCAGGACGTCGTGCTCACGGGGCGTGAGACCGGAGAAAGCCGGCGGCGAGCCCCGACCCGTGCGCAGCCGCTCGGTGATGCGCTGGGCGACGCCACCCTGGTACACGCTGTCGCCGGTGGCGGTGGTCATCACCGCATGCACGATCTCCTGCGGCGGCGCCGTCTTCAGCAGATAGCTGTGCGCTCTGGCCCGCAGCGCGGCAAAGACCTGCGCGTCATCGGCGTAGGAGGTGAGCACCAGGATGCGGGCCGCCGGGCAGCACCGGC
>NZ_JBFAZH010001438.1:0-1740 GCF_040681735.1 Actinoplanes sp. NPDC051633
ACGTGCTCTCGGTCAGCTCGACGCTCAGCCCGGAGGTGGCCGCACCCGAGCCGGCCACCCGCACCGCGGCCGAGGCGGTCACCGCCGCCCTCAGGGACGCGAACCTGACCCGCAAGGACCTCGCCCAGCACCGGGTCCGCAAGGTGGCCGTGCCGATGCCGGGCGCGACCGCGCGCACCGCGTACGAGGTCGTGCTGGTCGCCGCGAACGCGGAGCACGGCTACACCACCTTCGTGGACGCGCGCACCGGTGCGGTGCTGGTCCGCGAGAACCTGGTGAACTTCGCCGAGGACAACCCGCACTGGAAGGTCTTCCCCAGCACCCCCACCACGGGCGCCGACACGCGGCAGACCTGGTGCGCCGCCGCCGCTCCCGAGTGCCAGCGAGTGGTGCTCGACCCGGCGACCGGCAAGGCGTGGGACATCGACCCGGACACCGGCGTCAGCAGCACCACCACCCGCGGCAACTCGGCCGACACGGTGCGGTTCTGGGACGCCACGTCGCCGCAGGTGCCGGCCACGCCGAGCCCGGCGCGTGAGTACACGTACCCCTTCACCAACCAGTGGAACGCCACCAAGTGCGACCCCGCGTCGCTGGCGTCGCCGCAGCAGGCCGACGTCGACGCGGCCACCGCGAACCTGTTCGCGATGCACAACCGCATGCACGACTGGTCGTACCACCTCGGCTTCACCGAGGCGACGTGGAACCTGCAGAAGACCAACACCGGCCCGTACGGCAAGGGCGCGGACGCCGAGCGGGGCAATGCCCAGCAGGGCGCCAACACGCAGACCACGCGCAACAACGCCAACCAGGCGACGCCGCCGGACGGCATGACCCCGGTGACCAACATGTACATGTGGCAGCCGCAGGCCGGCGGGGCGTACCCGCCGTGCGTGGACGGCGACTTCGACATGACCGTCATCGGGCACGAGTACACCCACGCGATCAGCAACCGGATGATCGCCGGGCCGGACGCGGGCATCAGCTCGCAGCAGGGCGGCTCGATGGGGGAGAGTTGGTCCGATCTGCTGGCGATGGAGTACCTGTTCGAGTCCGGCTACGTGCCGCGCGGCAACACGCCCTACGTGACCGGCGCGTACGTCACCGGTGACGTGGCCACCGGCATCCGCAACTACGACATGAGCAACAGCGCGCTGAACTACTCGGACTTCGGGTACGACCGCGGGCCCGCCGTGCACGCCGACGGCGAGATCTGGAGCGCCACGAACTTCGACATCCGGCGCAACTTCATCGCCCGCTACGGCGCCGGCACCCGGGCGCTGCAGGAGAGCTGCGCGAACGGGCAGACCCCGGCGACCGAGTGCCCGGGCAACCGGCGCTGGGCGCAGCTGGTGTTCGACTCGTTCCTGCTGGCGGCCACCGGACAGATCAGCATGCTGGACATGCGCGACAACATGATCACCGCGGACGCGCTGCGGTTCGACGGCGCCAACGCCGATCTGCTGTGGAACTCGTTCGCCGGCCGCGGCATGGGCGCCGGCGCGTCGGTCACCGGCCCGTCGGACGTCGACCCGGTGCCGAGCTTCGCGTCCCCGTACGCGGAGAACGTGGAGCTGACCTTCCGCCCGGCCGGCGCCGGCAACGGCAAGCCGGTGCGGCTCTACGTCGGCGACTACGAGGCCGGCGCCACGCCGATCGCCGACACCGACCCGGCGACGCCGCTGCCGGAGACCTTCACCGTCGTGCCGGGCACCTACCGGTTCCTGGCCGTCGGCAAGG
>NZ_JBFAZH010001439.1:0-1737 GCF_040681735.1 Actinoplanes sp. NPDC051633
GCCCGGCCGACCGGGCGGAGGCCGCGGCGGCGGTGGACGAGTTCGCGGCCGCGGTGCGGGCGGTCCGCCCGTGAAGTGTCCACGGCCCGGCTGCACCGGCACGATCGACGACACGAAATTCTGCGACACCTGCAACCGACCGGCTCCGGCCGGCCGGTCCACGGTCGAGGCCATGGTCGAGCCCACGGTCGAGTCCATGGCCGGGTCCACGGTGCCGCCGGCCGTCGACGAGCCGTCGTCGGTGGAGGGTCCCAAGACGTTCGACGTGGCCGGGCTGGTGCCGATGCCGGTGCTGGTCACGGCCGACCCGACCAGCCGGCTGATGGACGGGACCGAGGTGCTCAGCGCGCGGCGCCGCTGCGGGCGCAACGGCTGCACCGGGGAGATCGGCGGCAGCTACGCCGGGCAGCCGGCCGTCCTCGAGGGCGTCTGCGACGAGTGCGGCCACCCGTACTCGTTGAAGGCCCGGCTCAAGAAGGGTGACCTCGTCGCAGGGCAGTACGAGGTGATGGGCCCGCTGGCCCAGTCCGGCTTCGGCTGGGTCTACCTGGCGCGGGACCGGCACCTGGACGACAACTATGTGGTCCTCAAAGGACTGATCAACGCGAACGACAGCCGGGCCGCCGAGATGGCCGTGCGCGAACGGCAGTACCTGACCCGGCTCAACCACACGAACATCGTGCGGATCTACAACGCGGTCACGCACACCGACGCCAAGACCGGCGAGCACACCGGTTACATCGTGATGGGCTACGTGGACGGGCCGTCGCTGGACGAGGTGCGCCGGCTGGCGCGTACCAGTGGCCGCGACTCGGACCGGCTGCCGCTCGAACACATCCTCGGCATGGGCCACGAGATCCTCGCCGCGCTCGACTACCTGCACGGGCAGGGCCTGCTCTACTGCGACATGAAGCCGGCCAACGTGATGCGCGGCAGCGACCGGATCACCGTCATCGACCTGGGCGCCATGACGGAGATCGCGGCCGCCGACCGGTCCACCGTCGGCACGGTCCCCTACCGCGCGCCCAAGGAGGAGCTCCAGACCCGCGGCGCCACCGTCAAGTCCGATGTGCACACGGTCGGCCGGACACTGGAGAAGCTCTTCGCCGACGCCGGCCGGGCCGGTGACGTGCCGCCGATCGCCGCCGAGTCGTTCGACCGGCTGATCCGGCGCGCCGTCGAGCCCGACTACCCGCGCCGGTTCGCGTCCGCGGCCGAGATGTCCGAGCAGCTCGTGGGCGTGCTGCGGGAGCTGCTCTCGCTGCGCGACGGCACCGAGCACGCGGCCGCGTCGATGCTGTTCGCGCCGACCGCCGAGCTGATCGACGGCGAGCTCGGCATGGTGCCGCCCCTGGAACGCTGGACCACGAGACGGCTGCCGTCCGGCGTCGCCGACCCGCCGTCCAACCGCTCGGTCGCGCTGGGCCTGCCGATCCCCCGCACCGACCCGTTCGACCCCGGCGCGCGCTTCCTCGGCGGCGGCCTCCGCCGCGATCCACGCGACCTGATCGCGCGGCTGCAGGAGGGCGGCGAGAATTCGGCCGAGCTGTGGCTGCGGGGCTGCCGTGCCCACCTCGAGCTGGGCGACACGGCGCCGGCCGAGCGCTGTCTCGAGGCCGCGGAGAAGATCTTGGGGGGTACGCCCGGAGCGTGGCGCCTCGAGTGGTACGGCGGGCTGCTGGCGTTCGCCCGGGGCGACATCGCGGACGCGGCGGCCCTGTTCACCGCGGTCCGCGA
>NZ_JBFAZH010001441.1:0-1732 GCF_040681735.1 Actinoplanes sp. NPDC051633
GACCCGTCGCCCGCAGTGCGCACCGAAGCGCTGGCGGGCAGCGCGCGCCTGCCCCGGGCCGCCCTCGAACGCGCGCTCACCGACCCGGTCGCCGGGGTGCGGCTCGCCGCGGCGAAGAAGCTCGAGCTGATCACCGACAGCGAGGCCGTCGTCGAGGCCGCGCGGGTCGAGATCGATCCGAAGGTGCGCGACGTTTTCGCCAAGAGCCTCGTCGGTTACCGGATGACCGACCGGGTGCGGTCCACGCTGCGCGGCTATCTGGTCAACGACGTCCGCGCCATCGACACCCGGGTCGCCGCGCACCTGCAGCGGGCCGGCGACATCGGCGTTTCGGCCGCGATCGCCGCCCGCGGCCTGATCGACATCCAGGAGCAGCAGCTGCTCTGGATCGTGCAGAACGCACTGCTGCGGCAGCACGTTCCCGAGGTACGCGCGCTGGTCGAATATCTGCACCGCCACGCACCGGTCAACTACCTGAGGTACGCCACCGGCCGCGCGCTCGAGGCCGGCACACCGCCCAACCCGTATCTGCCGCCGCCCGCGGACGGCCTGGACGCCGTGCAGCGAGCGCGCCTGATCCTCGAGGTCCTGCGATGGGCCGAGGCGGCACTCGGCGCGGAGGCCAGCGCAGGCCTGAAGGTCTGGACCGCCGCGCCGGACGATCACACCGCCGCCCAGTGGATCACCGAGCACGACTGGTTCGGCGACGGCGTCCAGGGCGAGCTGTTGCGTGCCGCCGTCGACGGCGACCTGACGCGGGCGCTCGCGGTCGAGCTGCGTCCAGGGCGTGAGGCCGACCTGCTGCGCCTCGCCCACCGGTTCACCGCGGCCCAGATCCGCGCCGGCCTCAGCCCGATCACTCCCGGCCCGCTGAATCCGCTGTTGCTGCTCGGCCCCGACGCCCTGCGGGTCCAGGCGGTGGCGCTGCGGCTGCGTGAGCCGGCCCCGCTGTTCCTCGCGTTACGCCCGAAGGAGCCCGCGGCGGTGTTCGTGAGCTGCCCCGGCTGCGGCAAACCGGCGCAGGTCATGGGCGAGGTCGCCTGCCTGTACCGCGACGACGACCGGATCTCCGAGTTCGACACCGGCTACTCCGGCATCCTGAGCGGTGACTGCCCGGAGTGTGGCGCCGCGGCCCGCGCCGAGGTGCGCCTCACGGAGACCACGCAACGATTCGCCCTGACCCGCGAGATCAGCTGGGACGGTGTCTGGTGAAGTGGGTCGCCGGCGGCACCGTGATCGCGCTCGGCCTGGCGCTGCTCGCCGGCGCTCTGTCCTGGCCGGAGCACCGGGTGCTGGCCATCGTCGTGGCCGTTCTGGTCCTCGCCGGCGGTGCCGCCCTGCTGCGGGGGAGCCTCCTCATGTTCGCCGCGCTGTGGGGCGTGGGCTGGGTGACGCTGGTCGGCGGGATCGCGTCGGCGCTCTGGTTCGCGATAGCCGGTGCGGCGGTCGCGGTGGCCGGTGGGTTCCTCGCCTACGCGACGAACAACTACTCCACCTGGTTCGGGGTGGCCGCGCTCGGCGTGGCGGTCGCGCTGTCCGCCCTGGCGTTCGATGCCTTCGGTACGCACGCGGCGCTGGCCGGCGCCGCCACCGCCGCCGTGGCGCTGCTCTGCGCCGCCTGGGCCGTGAGCACGGTCGTCCTGACATACGATTGAGCCGACGGCACGCCCCCGGGGCTGTGCTGCCGCCGGCCGCTGAGGCTTCGCCTAGGGCGGAGAACCCGAGCCCCTCC
>NZ_JBFAZH010001442.1:0-1731 GCF_040681735.1 Actinoplanes sp. NPDC051633
CTCGAGGCGGTGGGGCTGCCACAGGCGGCGCGGAGTCACCCGTGGCAGCTCTCCGGCGGCATGCAGCAGCGGGTGGCGATCGCGCGGGCCATCGCGTACGACCCCGAGGTACTGATCATGGACGAACCGTTCGCCGCGGTGGATGCGCAGACCCGCGCGGACCTGGAGGACCTGGTACGTGAGTTGCACCTGAACCGCAAGATCTCGACGCTGTTCGTGACGCATGACATCGACGAGTCGGTGTACCTGGGGCAACGTGTTCTCGTGTTGTCGAACGCGCCGACCAGGGTGCAGGAGGACCTCGCCATCGACCTCCCCGCGGAGCGCGACCAGCTCACGACCCGGGCGCTGCGTCGCTTCGCGGAGCTGCGAACCCATGTCTACGATCACATCCAGCGGGCCAAGCGCGGACATGCCGCCCCGCCGCCGGCGTCGTGACCGCGCGGACGACGGATTCGCCGGGAGGCAGGTCGGTGCGCAGTCGTCAGCCGAAGCAGCTCCTGCTCGCATTCTTCGGCGAACACGTCGTGGATGACTCGACGGGCCCGATCCGAGCGAGCGCCCTGATCGGCGTGCTCGAGGGCGCGGGCATCGGGGCCCCGGCGACCCGTGCGACCCTCGACCGGCTGGTGCACACCGACATCCTCGCCCGGAGCCGGAGCGGCCGGGAGATCCAGTTCTCGCTGACCGAGCACGGCGTGGCGGTGCTGCGGGAAGCGACATACCGGGTCCGCGGCCCGCGCCCCTTCGATCCGCAGGGGGAGGGGTGGACGCTCGTCACCTTCTCGATTCCCGAGGGTCAGCGGACACTACGCCACCGGTTGCGTTCGACGCTGACGTGGGAGGGGTTCGCGCCGATCCGCGACGGGTTGTGGCTCGCGCCCGGCGAGGTGGACCTCGCCGGATCATTGGAGCCGTTGCAGCAGGATCTTCCGGCCAACGCGGTCGTCGCCTTCCACGCGCGGGAACTCAGGGGTTTCCCGATCGGTGCGAGCGTCCGCGCCGCGTGGGACATCGAGGCGATCCGCCGTGAGCACCTCACGTTCATCGAGACGTGGGACGACCCCGCAGCGGCCGAGATGGCACCGAGCGCCCTGACCACGCGGACCATGCTCGTGGCGGACTGGCTGGCGCTGCTGCGCGCCGATCCGCGGCTGCCGCGCGAGTTCATGGACGCGAGGTGGCCGGCCGCGCGATCGGCGGAGGTCTACCGGTGGATGCACCGGAAGCTGGCGGAGGCTTCGGCCGCGGAGTTCGCCGCGCTCGTCACGAACGGCGCCGCGGCGAAGCGGTGAACCGGCTGCGCAGGTCCGCCTTCCGCACTTTTCCCGATGCGGTCCGCGGCAGCTCGTCCACGACCACGACGTTCCTCGGCAGCTTGTAGCGCGCGAGCTTGCCGTCGAGGTGCGCGCGGACGCTCTCGGTGTCGACGGATGCCCCGTCCCGTACGGTCACGATCGCCCACGGCACCTCGCCCCAGCGGTCGTCGGGCACACCGATGACGACCGCTCCGGTCACCCCGTCGATGTCGGCGATCAGGAGTTCGATCTCGGCCGGGTAGATGTTCTCGCCGCCCGAGATGATCATGTCCTTCATGCGGCCGGAGATGAACAGGTAGCCATCGTCGTCCAGGTAGCCCAGGTCACCGGAACGGAACCAGCCGTCCGCCGTGAACGCGGCAGCCGTCGCCTCCGGCAGGTCGTGGTAACCGTGGAACACGTTCGGACCGGC
>NZ_JBFAZH010001443.1:0-1724 GCF_040681735.1 Actinoplanes sp. NPDC051633
GCTCGACGAACTGGCCGCCTGCTACGCCGAGCGCACCGACGTGCGCCACCCGCTCCACCCGCTCGGCGACACCCCGCTGCGCAGCCGGGACGCGGTGCGGGAGCACTTCTCCGCCGGGGGCCACCCCACCGGCGTGGAACGCTACGACGTCGTTGACGACCACGTGTACGTGACGTCCGACCCCGAGGTCGTGATCTCCGAATTCCAGTACGCCGGCGTGATTGACGGCCGCGCGTTCACGCTGCCCTGCATCTTCGTGGTCCGGGTCCGCGACGGCGAGATCGTCGAATCCCGCGACTATGTCGACCACGTGGCTGCCGCCCGCGCCTTCGACCGCCTGCCCGCCTTAACCGCAGCGTTGACGCGCCGGGGGGCCACGGGCTAGCACGGCATCGCTACGAAGCGCTATCATCGCTCTGTGGCGATGAGTTGCGCACATGATCTCGATCCGATGGTGGCGCTGTTCCGGTCGTTGGGCGACCCGACGCGGCTGGCGATTCTTCATCGGCTGGCCCATGGCGAGGCCCGGGTGGTGGACCTGACCGGCGAGCTCGACATGGCGCAGTCCACGGTGTCCAAGCACCTGGCGTGCCTGCGTGACTGCGGGCTGGTCGACTTCCGTGTGGTCGGCCGGCAGTCGTTCTACGCGCTCACTCGGCCTGAGCTGATGGACTTGCTGCGCTCGGCTGAGGCGGTCTTGGCGGCGACGGGAAACGCGGTCGCGCTGTGCCCCGTCTACGGCGGTCCGGTCGGCCAAGCCGTCGCGGTGGTGAAGTCATGACGGCTCCCGCGCTGACGGCGGAGCGGCGGGCCGCGTTGTCGCAGCGGAGTCTGTGGCTGGCGTACGCCACGGCGGGCTACAACCTGCTCGAGGGGCTCGTGGCGATCGCCGCGGGCGCGGTTGCCTCGTCGTCGGCGTTGATCGGCTTCGGGCTGGACTCGTTCGTGGAGGTGTCCAGCGCGGCTGTCATCATCTGGCAGTTCCGCTCTCGCGTACCGGAATCGAAGGAACGCCTGGCGCTGCGGCTGATCGCCGTGTCGTTCTTCGCTCTGGCTGCCTGGGTCACGGTCGACGCCGTGCGGTCGCTGCTCGGCGGCGGTGACGCTGACGCCAGCCCGGTCGGCATCGGCTTGGCTGTGGCGTCGCTGATCGCGATGCCGCTGCTGGTCTGGGCCAAGCGGCGCACCGGCCGCGAGCTCGGCTCGGCCACCGTAATGGCGGACTCCACCCAGACCATGTTGTGCACCTACTTGTCGGCCGTACTGCTGGCCGGCTTGGTCCTCAACGCAGTGCTGGGCTGGTCCTGGGCCGACCCGATTGCCGCCCTGGTGATCGCCGGGGTAGCGGTCAAGGAAGGCGTCGAGGCGTGGCGCGGCGAGCAATGCGACGACTGCGCACCCGTCGCCGCCGCTCCATCGACAGGGTCTGCGTGCGGCTGTGGGCCGGATTGCAAGGACGGGTGCTGACCATGGCCGCACCGACTACGAGGTCGCCGGGATGACGTGCGGCGGGTGCGCATCTCGAGTCAGCAAAGCCCGCCGAGGTCCCTGGCGTCAGCGCCGTCAGTGTGGACGTCGCTACGGGCACGGTCACTGTTGCGAGCCTCGCTGGAGTTGCCGATGACGCCGTCGACTCAGCAGTGACGCGAGCGGGCTACCGCCTCGTTCGCTGACGGCGAAGCTGGCCGGCCTGACCGGGTAGCCCTCACCCGGTCAGGCCGGGC
>NZ_JBFAZH010001444.1:0-1717 GCF_040681735.1 Actinoplanes sp. NPDC051633
GCCGTGCGCGCTCGCGGGCGCGGCGGTCAGGCCGGCGACCGCGATCGCGGCGGCCGCGACGGCGACCGCCTGCTTTCCGAGTCGGGTGAACCTCATCTGGGTGCTTCCTCCCGGGTACGGGCGGCTGAAGTGCCACCGCCTCATGCTTCGCCGGTGCGGGCCCGGATGGATGCACCTACGACGACCGGGTTCCGACCTCCGCCCATACCCACTTCGTCCCGCCGTCGAGGTGATAGCCCATTCCCACGGACAGGTCGTGGACGAGACGCAGCCCGAGACCGCCGACGCCGAGAGCGGGATTGTCGGCGATCCTGGGCGCGGTCCCGGGATCGTTGTCGGAGGCCTCGACGACGAAGGACGTCCTGGTGCGGAAGAGGCGCACGGTGGTGGGCGGCCCGGCATGCACCATGGCGTTGGTCGCCAGCTCGGTCGCCACGATCGCCAACCGCTCCGACACGACGCGCCGCGCGCCACCGTCGGAGATCCTCTCGACGATGACCTGGTGCAAGGAACCACGCAGCGCGTGCAGCTCCCCGAACGTATCGAGCGTCCACCGCTCCAGCTGCTGTCGCTCGGCAGGCGGCTGCGCGTTGACGACCGAAGACGTCTCGGTCGCGCGCTTCATCTCGACCATGGTGACCCGTTCCCCACCGGTGGTCCGACTGACGGACCTGCACCGCTCAGCGCGTCCGCCGATCGCGGACTGTCACGCCGCCAGGGTCTGGAGCGACCCTCCGATCTTATCCGAACTGCTCGGTACACGCTTCCGCGTCAGTGCCGACCGTGACAGCGTCTCACCATGAGCACGCAAACCCGCCCGGCCCGGCCCGGCCTCGCCCGCCGCCTCGCGGCGCTGGTCGCGCTGGCCGCACCCGCCTTCGCGGTGCTCGCCGGCCTGGAGGTCACCTACCGCCATCCGGCCAACCTCACCACGCTGGTGGTGTCCGTCGCGGTGACCACCGTGGCCGTCTGGTACGCCTTGACCAGGCGCGGGATCCTGCGGATCGCCGCGGTCGTGGTTGCCGTCCTGGCCGCCGCCCTCGTCCTGCTGGCCAGCCTGTCGGTGCTCATCCTGCAGCTCTTCCTGCTGGGCGTCTTCGCCCTGGCCGGCCGGTACGCGCTGGGTGCCGACACCGCGATTCTGCCCGCGGCCGGCGTCGAGGTCCGCGCGGTCGGCGCCGCGCGCCACGGCGTCCTGATCGTCAATCCGCGGTCCGGCGACGGCGCCGCGATCCGCCTGGACCTGGCCGGCGCGGCGACCGGACGCGGGATCAGGGTGATCACGCTCGAGCCCGGCGACGATCTGACCAAGCTCGCCGAGCAGGCCGTCGCCGACGGCGCCGACGTGCTCGGCATGGCCGGCGGCGACGGGTCACAGGCCATCGTCGCCGCCACCGCCGTGCGGCACGGGATCGCGTTCGTCTGCGTGCCGTCCGGCACCCGCAACCACTTCGCGCTCGACCTGGGCCTGGACCGCGCCCACGTGGCGCGGGCGCTGGACGCGTTCACCGACGGCGTCGAGCGCACGGTGGACCTGGGCCAGGTCAACGACCGGGTGTTCGTCAACAACGCCTCGCTCGGCGTCTACGCCGAGGTGGTCCGGTCCCGCACCTACCGGGCCGCCAAGCTGCGCACCTTCGGGCGGATGCTGCCGGACCTGCTCGGCCCGCCCGCCGCGCCGCCGGACCTGTCGTTCGAGGGTCCCGACGGGCGGCGG
>NZ_JBFAZH010001445.1:0-1715 GCF_040681735.1 Actinoplanes sp. NPDC051633
GCGCGCGGCCCCGCCGCCATGCCCCGCACCTCCCTGTCGGGGCCCCCCCGCCCCCGGGCGCGGCGGCCGCCCCGCCACCCGGACCCGGGGGGGGCCGCGGCCCCCCGGCAGGCGGCGCTGGACGCGCAGGCGGACAAGCCGGCGACGCAGGCGCTGGCCGAGGCGCGGACAGGCAGCCCGATCTGCGACCTGGGTGACGCCCAGCGGCCGGGCACCTGCCGGCCGCAGGGCGCGGAGTGGGCGCTGCGCCAGGTCGGGCGGATGCTGCTGGCGGGTGGCGGCCTGGCCGCGGCGGCCGCGACGGCCCTGGGCGCGTGGCTGCTGGCGGTGGCGTTCTTCGCGTGGCGCCGCCGCGCCTGGTCCCGCTGAGCGCGGGTGGCTGTGCCGCGCTTGGTCGCGCCGAGCTCGGGTAGCTCTAGGGCATGAGAATGCTGGCCGCCGCCGTCATCGTCGCACTGGGAGTCCGCGTGGCGCGCTCCCGGCACCGGCGCTTCCTGCACCCGGACGGGCGCTCGTTCGCGGGCATGCTGGAGATCTGGGGCGCCGGCGAGCCGCTGGGCGCGGACCTGCTCGACCGGCCGGGCCGGCACGAGGTCATCGTCCGCATCTCCAAGGGCGCGGGCACGAGGGGTACGCGCGGCGACATCCGCGGCGTGGCCATCCGGGTCGGCGAGGTCGATCTGCTGCTGTCCTCGACCGGCACGAACGCCGTGACCAAGCGTCTCCCGGTGCCCCGCCGCTCGTTCGACACGGTCTACGGCTCGATCACGCCGTACCGGTCGGCGACCCGCAAGCTCTACCTGGAGGCGGTGCCGGACCCGGACGGCCGTCCCCTGGGCCGCGACCTGGAGTCGCTCCCGGCGGGGTCGTCGCTGCTGCTGCGGGCGAGTGACCGCACGGTGGGCCGGGTGACCTTGGGCGAGGAGCTGTCAGCGGCGGCGAACGAGGCGCTGGCCTTCGACCCGGTCCGCAACGCCACGCCCGACCTGCACCCGACGGGCACCATCCACGGCACCAGAGCCTTCGCCTATCGGCTGAGCCAGCGCTGGCGGGGCGCCACCCCGGCCGACCCGAACCCCCGCGCGGTGGCCCGGACCAACGCCCACCGCTGATCGGGGCGCCGGACTCGGACGTTTTCCCGGCCTGCGCTCGCCCGGTATCGCTTCCCGCCTCTGCGGACTCTGTCCCACGAGGTGATGGCGATGAGCACAGCCGCCGCGGTCGGGAACAAGTCCCCGGTCCAGAAGATCAGGGCCGACATCCTGCGCCGGGCGGACGAGATCCGCCGGGTGGGCATCGCCTGCATCGCGCTGATCGTCCTGCTCCGGGCGGCCGCCCCCGGTGGCCGGCAGTGGATGGTCACGCTCTTCTTCGCGATCTTCGTCGCCACCGCCACGGTCTGGCTCAGCCGGCAGTACACCGACAGTCTCACCGGGGATCGAGCCCATCTGAACCGCGCCTACTGGTTCGCGTTGTTCGGCGTCGCCGGTCTGCTCATCGCGGCGCACTACCTGGTGGCCGAGCTGTGGAACCCGGTCGGCTGGAGCGGACTCGGACTGATCGGCGTCTTCGGCGTCTACCTGCTCTTCGGCGACGCGGTGGCGGGCTCGAGAAGTCTCGAGCCCGATCCCATCCCGTCGACGGCGGAGGCAGAGGCCGACGCGCGGATCCGGCGGCGCCGATCGCGGCTCAGGCTCGGCCTGATCTGGTCCGGG
>NZ_JBFAZH010001446.1:0-1712 GCF_040681735.1 Actinoplanes sp. NPDC051633
CACACACGTAGTTGCCGGAGTGGTTGTTGCCCGCGCCGATCAGCCGCCGACCCTGGCTGGAGGTGAGGCCCCCGACGTACACGAACGGCTCCACCGAGGAGTACACCCAGATGTGGGCGATGTCAACGGCGTCGTTCTGGTCCCAGAACTGGCCGAACACATTCCACTGGTTGGTCGTGGTCACCGTGTCGCTCGGGTCACCGCAGTGCCCCGCAGTGAGCATGCCAGGGTCCCCCCACCAGTCGGTGATGGGGAAGCCGAGGGTGCAGCCCCAGCCGTCGTTGTAGTACATGGCGCCGCCCCAGTATGGAGCCCGGTCGAACTGCCGGTTGTAGTCCACCAACGTGGTGGCCGGCGCTTCAGCGGCCAAGGGATCGGGTGCCGACTGCTCGAACTCCACGACGTAGCGGGTGCGTTCCCCGCCGGGCAGCTTCGGTGCGGTACCCGTCCCGGCGACCCCGACGACGACCCCGCTGCCATCGGATGCCGGATACGCCTGCACGGCCAGCCCCGAGTCGTGCCAGCGCCTCGCCTCGGCCTCGAGCTCCACCCGCGTGTAGTCGGCCGGCAGCACCTGAACCGGCACCGACCTGCGCCCCTCGTCCACCGCTCCGCGGACCGCCGCCGGCACCTCGCCCTTCCAATACAGGCGCACGTCGCGGTTGTCTGGGTCGGCCACCAGGCCGGCGTAGCCGTCACCCCCGGCCGCGACGATGCGGTCGGCCGCCGCGTTCAGCTTGGACTGCAACTCGAACACCTCGTCCCACGAGGCAAACCCGGGCGGAACGTCCTCGGTGGACGGTGGTGCGACATTCAGCGGCTTGTCCGGCTGAGGTTCCTGGTCGGCCGTCGGCGGGCGTGGCCGGCCGGGATCGTTCGTCGCGAACGCCGGTGTACCGCTGGCCACCAGTGCGGCCACGGCCAGGCCGGCAAGCACGACGGCACCGGCTCTCTTCCTGTGCAGCATCTCTCTCCCCCCCGGGGCGGCGCCTGTCGCCGGCCCGGAAGACACCATGTGGGCGCCGACCCACCCGCCACCAGGGCCGGCGCGGCGAGTTGCCGGTGAACAGCCGGTCGCTGTCAGCCGGGCGACACCAACGGCCACATTGTCGGATGGCCGAATCTTCGATCCGTCCGGTACCGGCCGCCTCTACCGTGTACCGGTGAGAAGAGCCGATGGGGGCCGAGGCGGCGCGTTCGGCGAGCTGATGCTGCGTCATCGGGCCAAGGCCGGCTTGAAGCAACGGGAGCTGGCCCGCCGCAGCGAGCTCAGCGAACGGGCCGTTCGTGACCTCGAGCGTGGTGTCCGCGTTCCCCGGGCCAGCTCCGCTCGTCTGGTCGCCACCGCGCTCGGGCTGGTCGGCGACCAGACGGCGCAGCCGCGCCGCGGACTCCGACTCGTTCTTCTTGCCCTCGGTGTACGGCTTGAGGAAGCGCTTGTCGGCGGTGATGGCATAGCCCCGGATGCCGGTCTCCTGATTGACCATGGCGGACTGGAGCCGGTACGCCTCGGTCTGGGCGGGCTGTACGCCCCGCAGCAGGGAGTCGGTCGCCACGGCCGTGCGGTCGATGAGGCTGGCGCCCACCACGGTGCCGAGCAGCACCAGGAGGCTCATGAGCGACAGCACGAGGTAGAACCAGCCCTGCACGGTCAGGCGGCGCCCGGTCCACGGCTTGTGCGCGAGGTTCTTCACCCTGTGCTCCGTACCGAC
>NZ_JBFAZH010001447.1:0-1709 GCF_040681735.1 Actinoplanes sp. NPDC051633
GAAGAGGTCGCCGAGCAGCATGCCCACGGCGTTGTCGCCGATGTTCTGGTAGAGCCGCGGGCCCAGCTGGGCGTTGTCGAAGGCGATGAAGTCACCGTCCGGGCAGTAGAAGGCGGCGCCGCCGGCGGAGCTGTCCGGCGCGTCGCACTCCGGGGGTGTGTCGGTGAAGGCCTGCACCTGCAGCGTGCGCCAGGGCTGCTGGGCGAGTTTCGGGTACGTGTTCGACCAGTAGTCCTGAGCGTCCGCGGTGAGCGAGTTGACCGCGTCAGCGTACGGGAGATCGCCACCGGTGGCGGCGTCGTCCCGGTTGGTGAACGGCACCTCGGTGACCGGCAGGTTGTCCCGGCGGTAAGCGGCGCACGTGCTGACGTTCTTCTCCACGCCGTCCTGCAGCGCGCGGATGCGGTCGAAGGCGTTGCCGTGCGCCTGCGGGTTCTGCGCGGACGTCCCCGGCTGGTCGCGTAGCAGCAGGAGCCCGGCCACGGTGTTGTCGAGCTCGGCCGGCGTCACGTCCGTGAAGGCGGCGGACCGCCCGGCCAGCACGTCGGCGGTCCAGGCGCCGGCGAAGCAGTCGGCTTGCTGCTCCAGCACGACGGTCGGCTGGTCGGTGAGGCCGAGCCGGGTCTGCACGGCGTGGCCGTACTCGTGGGCGATCACGACGCCCACCAGCAGCGGCCCGAACTGCTCCTGCAGCTGCGGGATCAGGGTCTGTGCGTCCCACGCGATGAAGTCGCCGTCCGGGCAGTAGAACGCGTTCGGCTGGTACTCGCCCGGCTGGCCGCCACACGCGGGGGGCGGCTTGCTCTCGGTGTAGGGGTGATAGCCGCCCTTGACGGGCTTGAACGCCGTGCCCTCGCTCAGCTCCGGGTAGGCGGTGGTCCAGAATCGCTCGACGTCCTTGATCGAGCGGGTCACGACGTCGCTCGAGGCGGCGCTCACGCGCTGCGACGTCTCGGGGGCGGCGGACTCCCGCACCGACACGCATCCCGCGACGGCGGGCAGCGACAGAACCGCGAGGAGAGCGGAGAGAAGGCGGTACGCAGGCATGCCGTCGCCTACCCCGCCATGCGCCCGGTATGCGCCCGGCATGCGGGCCGGTGTGCGGGCCGGTGTGCGGGCCGGGGCCGCGTTAGAGCAGGTTCGCTGCGGGTAACCGCCGGCATGGACAGCACCCAGTGGACCGCAGTAGCCGAAACGCTGCAGGCGGTGGGCTTTCCCGCGAACCGGCAGGACCTCATCAACCACGCGCGTCAGCAGCCGGCCGACGACCGCACCATCGAGCTGATCACCGCACTACCGGTCGGCATCTACCGCAACCTGGTGGACGTCCGCGACCGCCTGTGGGCCGTGGCGTCTTAAGCTGACCTGTCACAGGTGATCAGGAAGTCGTCGGGGGCGTGCGGCGGGTCCTCGGCGTCGCGGGCCGGGTCGTAGCCGAGATCCGCCATCGTCGTGTCGATTCCCCACCGCCGCCGGGCCGCCCACGACACGGCGTTGTAGACGCCCGACCGTACCTCGGTCTCCAATGCGCCGGTCACGATCCGCTGTAGGTCCGCCGGCTGCAGCCAGCCGGCGGCGGCCTGCTCGGGCGTCGCCTCCGGGGCGCACAAGCCCAGCCGCAGCCCGATCAGCGACATGTCGGTCCGGTATTCGTACGCCCGGGCCAGCGCCTCGACGAAGGCCTTCGACGCGCCGTAGGAGCAGCACGG
>NZ_JBFAZH010001448.1:0-1707 GCF_040681735.1 Actinoplanes sp. NPDC051633
GGGGGGGGGGGGGGGGGGGGGGGGGGGGGGGGGGGGGGGGGGGGGGGGGGGGGGGGGGGCCCGGGGGGGGGGGGGGGGCGGGGGCCCTGCAGGCCGGCCGGGGCCGGCGGGGCCGCGTTTCGCCGAGGGCGTCGGCGCCGGGTGCCCGGCTCCGCTAATCCGGCCGGCGGCCCGTACCCGACCAGCACGTTGCCCGACACCGACTCCGGCTCGACCGAGAAGAGCGGCGTGCCCACATCGACCGCCGCCCCCTCGGCGCCGTGCAGCGCCGCCACCCGCCCCGCGTACGGACTGGGCAGCTCCACCACCGACTTCGCCGTCTCGACCTCGACCACCGCCTGGTCCACGGCGACCAGATCGCCCTCGGCCACCAGCCAGCGCACGATCTCCGCCTCGGTCAGCCCTTCGCCGAGGTCGGGCAGCAGGAACGTGTTCACGCGTCCTCCCACTGCAGATCGTCGACGGCGTCCAGGATCCGGTCGACGCCGGGCAGCTGGAGGTGTTCGAGCTTCGGCGGCGGGAACGGGATGTCGAAGCCGGTGACCCGGCGGATCGGCGCGGCGAGCGAGTGGAAGCAGCGCTCGGTGACCCGGGCGACGATCTCGGAGGCGACGCTCGCGAATCCGGCCGCCTCGGCGACCACCACGGCGCGGCCGGTGCGGGAGACCGCCTCGCACACCGTCTCGTCGTCGAAGGGCACGATCGACCGCAGGTCCACCACCTGCAGGCTGCGGCCCTCCTGCGCGGCCGCGGCGGCCGCCTCGAGGGCGACCGGCACGGACGGGCCGTAGGCGATCAGGGTCGCGTCGGTGCCTTCCCGGCGCACCACCGCGCGGCCGATCGGCGGGCGTGCGGCGGTGGTGTCGACCTCCTCCTTGACCCAGTAGAGCTTCTTGGGTTCGAGGAAGACGACGGGGTCGGGCGCGGCGATCGCCGCACGCAGCAGCGCGTACGCGTCCGCGGGGTCGGCCGGCGCGACCACCTGCAGGCCGGGCGTGTGCGCGTAGTACGCCTCGGACGAGTCGCAGTGGTGCTCGACGCCGCCGATGCCCCCGGCGTAGGGCACCCGGATCACCATCGGCAGCGTGACCTTGCCCCGGGTGCGGTTGCGCATCTTGGCGACGTGGCTGACGACCTGCTCGAAGGCCGGGTACGCGAACGCGTCGAACTGCATCTCGACGACCGGCCGCATGCCGTTCATGGCGAGCCCGACCGCCATCCCGACGATGCCCGACTCGGCCAGCGGGGTGTCGAACACCCGCCGCTCCCCGAAGGAGGCCGCCAGCCCGTCGGTCACCCGGAAGACGCCACCGAGCGGGCCGACGTCCTCCCCGAACACCAGCACCGAGTCGTCCTCGGTCAGCGCGTCGTGCAGCGCCCGGTTGAGCGCCTGCGCCATCGACAGCTTCTCGTTCATGACTCGCGGCTCATCTCGTCCTGCAGCAGCGCGCGCTGCTCGACCAGCTGGGGTGTCGGCGTCGCGTAGACGTATTCGAAAAGATCGCCGGGGTTCGGGGGCACGTCGGTGTTGATGCCGTCGCGCATCCGCTTCGCGAGGCGCTCGCCCGCGTCCGGGGACGGCGCGACGCCGAGGAACTTCTCGAGCCGCACGAGCGGGTCGCGTGCGGCCCACTCGGCGACCTCGGCGTCGTCCCGGTACCGGCCGGCGTCGTCGGCGTTGGTGTGCGCCTGGATCCGGTACGTGTG
>NZ_JBFAZH010001449.1:0-1703 GCF_040681735.1 Actinoplanes sp. NPDC051633
CGTCGGGGATGGTCCCGGGAGCGGGCCGATAACTGGACGGGTCAGGCACGCTTCCACAGTAATGGGGACCCCTGACAGAATTGCCCGACCGGAGGTCCGTTGCCGCCGCCACGGCGTCGGACCTCCGGCCGGGAAACCAGGTCCCCTGACCTGCTGAGCGCCCGGTTGGGGTCAGGCAGCGACGATGTCGTCGCCGTCCACCTTGACCTTCGTCTCGGGCAGCGCCTGCTTGGCCGGCCCGCTCTGCGGCGAGCCGTCCTCGATGGAGAATTCGCTGCGGTGGCACGGGCAGACGATCAGCCCGTTCTCCACACCGTTGACGTCGCAGCCCTGGTGCGTGCACACCTTGCTGAAGGCCTTGTACTGGCCGGGCTTCGGCTGGGTGATCACCAGGTCGCCCTTGATCGCGCCGCCGCCCTCGGGGATGTCGGCGACCTTGGCCAGCGACGTGCCGCCGCCGGTGTCGCCGCCGGTGGTCGGCTTGCCGTTGGTGCCGGCGCTGCCGGCGGGCGCCGGGTCGTTGGTGAAGCCGGAGCCGTTCGCCCCGCCGTTGTCGGGTTGGGTGTCGGTGCCACAGGCCGCGAGCAAGCAGGCTGCGCCGATCGCCCCGGCACCCGCGAACACCGCTCGGCGCGGCGTGCCCGGGTTATGGTGCCGGCAGGTCGTGGACTCGGTCCTCGTCTGCACGTCAGTCATCTGTCGGAACCCTCCAGTTACCCCTTGCCCGCGCTCGACGGTTACGCGGCGTCTTGTCTGTATACGCTCGCGGCCGCGACTCGGTTCATTGGTTGAAGCCGCAATTATTGTATGAACCGGCCCGCCTTGGGATGGCTTTGGGTGGACTTGTCCGGGCGATTGGCAGGCTTTTCACAGCTACGGCGCCGCCTCACGGTGATTCGCGATGCGAGACGGCGCCATAGCTGTGCGTGACCTATGACGTTGCTGTGCGGGCGGACCGCGTCCGCGCCGGAGGCGTGCTCTTGGCCGCGCTCTTCGGCGCCGCCTTGGCGACCGTCTTGGCGACCTTGGCCGGTGCGGCCTTGGCCGGTGCGGCCTTGGCCGGTGCCGCCTTCGCCGGTGCCGCCTTCGCCGCGGGCACCGCCTTGGCCGTCGCCGTCCGCCGCGTGGTGGACTTCGCGGCCGCGGTGGTCTTGGCGGGCGCCTTGGCCACGCCGTCCGCACGGGCGCCGCCGGCCGAGCCGTTCACGCTGCCGTTGGCCGAGCCGGTCCCCGCGCCGGTTCCGGAGCCGTTCGCCCGGCCGCCGCCGTTCGCCTTGGCCGCCCGCGCGAGCGCCTTCGCCGCCCCGGCCGGCTCGCCGGTCAGCCCGAGCATCGGCCGCAGGAAGGCCCCCGTGTGGCTGCCGGGGACCTCAGCCAGCTCCTCGGGCGTGCCCGCGGCCAGCACCAGGCCGCCCTTGTTGCCGCCCTCGGGGCCCATGTCGATGAGCCAGTCGGCCGTCTTGATCACGTCGAGGTTGTGCTCGATCACGATCACCGTGTTGCCCTTGTCGACCAGCCCGTTGAGCACCATGAGCAGCTTGCGGATGTCCTCGAAGTGCAGGCCGGTGGTCGGCTCGTCGAGCACATACACCGTCCGGCCGGTCGACCTCTTCTGCAGCTCCGACGCCAGCTTCACCCGCTGCGCCTCACCACCGGAGAGGGTCGGCGCCGGCTGGCCGAGCCGCACGTAGCCCAGACCCACG
>NZ_JBFAZH010001450.1:0-1703 GCF_040681735.1 Actinoplanes sp. NPDC051633
GCGGCGGATTACTCCGCCGCCCGTCGGCCTTTCCGGCAAACCGGACGGATGACCGTGGTGGCCCTGCGGATGATGACGCTCCGTAATCGTTGACCCAACCTTGAAGGACGGCAGCAACTCCCGGTCTGCCCGAATTCGTCTAGGTGGTTGGCATGCTCCCGGACCCGGCTCAGAAGTCCCCCGCCGCCGTCGGCATCCTCGGCACGGGCTCGTACCTCCCGTCGCGGGAGGTGACCAATGCCGAGCTCGCCACGCTGGTCCCGGGAGCGGATCCGGACTGGGTGGCGCGCAAGACGCTGATCGAGGCGCGCCGGTTCGCCGCGCCCGACGAGGCCGCCTCCGACCTCGCCGCGAAGGCCTCGGTCCCCGCTCTCGAGCGAGCCGGCATCGACGCCGCGGATCTCGACTATCTCATCGTTTCGACGTCAACCGGTGACTCTCCGCAACCGCCCACGTCGACTCTGGTGCAGGAGCTGATCGGCGCGGACCGGGCCGCGTGCTTCGACGTCAACGTCGTCTGCGCCGGCTTCGTCTTCGCCCTCGAGATGGCGCGCAGCCTGGTCTCCGTGCGGCCGGGTGCCAAGGTCCTGGTGGTGGCGACGGACGTCTACTCCCGCATCCTCGACTTCGGCGACCGCCGGACCGCGGTGCTCTTCGGCGACGGCGCGGGCGCCGCGGTGGTCGGCGCGGTGCCGGACGGCTACGGCATCCTCGAGTCCGAGCTGGTCAGCCGGGGCTCAGCACACCAGCTCATCCGGGTCGAGGCGGGCGGCAGCCGGCGGCCGGCGTCGGCCGAGACGGTGGCCAACGGCGAGCACTACTTCCGGATGGACGGCCGCGGCGTCCGCGAGTTCGTCGCCGAGCACGTGCCGCCCGTCCTCCAGGCCATGCTCGAGCGCGGGGGCATGCACCCCAAGGACGTCGACCACTTCGTCCCGCACCAGGCCAACGGTGTGATGCTGCAGGAGCTGGTGGACCTGGCGCAGCTCGACGGCGCGACCACCCACCTGACCCTGGCCCGGTACGGCAACGTCGGCAGCGCGTCGGTGCCGGTGGCGCTGGACGCAGCCGCCGGGTCCGGCAAGCTGCTCGACGGCGACCTGGTCCTGCTGGCCGGCTTCGGCGGCGGCATGGCGGTCGGCGCCTCGGCCCTGCGCTGGTACGCCAACTGAGGTACGCCACCCGGCGAAAGAAACTGGTAGCCCAGAGGGCCATCCGCTCCGCGGATCGCCTCCTGGGCTACCACTTTCAGTGGGGCTCGACCAGCCAGTCCCAGGCGCGGCGCAGGCCGCTCTCGGGGACGGCGTCCTCGGCGGGCACCGGGAGCTGGTTGCCGGGCACCGAGACGATGACCGCGTGCTCGTAGATGCCGTCGATCTGCTCGGCGCCGGCGAACCGGTGGTCGGCCGAGGTCTTGATGATCAGGCCGTGAAAGATGTCCTCGCGGTCGTCGGCCAGCACGTGGCTCACCGCGCCGACGCGGTCGCCGGAGCGGTCGTACACCGGTGTGTCGTCCTTGAGGACGAGGTAGGACTGTGGTGCGCCGATGTCCTCGGGCACCTGATCGGAGTTTGTCATGTGACAACCGATACCCGCCCGGCGGCCGGGTACACGGATCACTCCGCGGGTGGCAGCCTCGCGACCTCGCTGTAGAACCGGTCGATCTGCCGCACGGTGGCCTCGAAGTCGTCCAGGCCGAAGGG
>NZ_JBFAZH010001451.1:0-1700 GCF_040681735.1 Actinoplanes sp. NPDC051633
GCCGCGCCGCCCGCCGCGAGCTCCATCCGATCGGTCCACAGCAGCCAGAGCAGCATCGCGTAGGTGAGGCCGGTGATGATCCCGCTCACCGCTGTGCCCAGCAGCATGGTCCGCGCGACCGTGTCGGACATCTTGATCTCGCGCCGGGTGACCCGCGTGAGCAGCCCCTGCACCTCCTTGAGCACGAACTCGCGCAGGGTGAACGCCCGCAGCTCCGGCGCGGGCTCGCGGGCGGCCAGCAGATGAGCGAGCATGTACTGCCGCCGGTAGGTGGCGATCAGCGACAGCATGGTGCGCCGCCGCAGCTGAGCGCCCCGGGCGGTGGCCCAGCCCACCGGCACCACCGCGCACACCAGGAACGGCAGCAGCGACGGGTGCAACGCGCCCAACACGCTCACCGCGGCGATCAGGCCGGTCAGGCTGGTGAGCAGCTCGATGCCCAGGTTGACCATCTGCTGGGCGGCCCAGATGCCCTTGTCCCGGGCGCGTTCCATGGCGTCGCGCCACTCCGGGTCGTCGAAGGTGGACAACTCCACCTCGGTGGTGAGCCGCAGCAGCCGCATCTCGGCGACCTCGGCGACCCTGGGCGTGAGGCGGCCGTTGGCGGTGGCCGCGGCCGAGGTCAGCAGTCCGCGCAGCGCGAGCGTCGCGACCAGCAGGATCAGGGAGGGCGCCGCGGCGCGGACGCGTTCCGGGGTGGCGCCCTCGCGCAGCAGCCCGTCGAAGACGCCGACCACGCTGATAAGCCCGATCGCGCTCAGCACACCCGACGCGAGCTGGAGCAGGATCACCGCGATCGTGGTGTGCCGGCCGGCCTCCCAGGCCAGCGACCACGCCGCGCGCAGCAACGACGGCAGCCGCCGGGACATGGCGATCACGCCGGTGTTCGCCGCCTCCTCGGTGGCGGTCAGCCAGTACGGCAGGTCGAGACCGGCGTCGTCCTCGTCGTCCGCAGCCATGACGCCTTGATACGCCACGAACACTCTTTGTGTCTATTGAGATGCGATGAGTGATTGCAGCCGATCGGCCTGCTGCTCCCAGCGCCACTCCCGTTCCACCCAGGCGCGTCCGGCCGCGCCCATCGCCCTCGCCCGGTCGGGATCGGCGAGCAGGCCGGCGACCCGGTCCGCGATGGCCGGCACGTCGCGGCCGCCGACGACATAGCCGGTCTCCCCCTCGATCACCGCGTCGGGCGCGCCCCCGGAGTCGCCGGCCACCACCGGCAGACCGGTCGCGGACGCCTCGAGGTAGACGATGCCGAGGCCCTCGACGTCGAGCCCGGCGGCCCGGGTGCGGCACGGCATCGCGTAGACGTCGCCGGCCGCGTACAGCTGCGGGAGGCCGGACCAGGGCAGCGAGCCGGTGAACACGACGTCGGACGCGACACCCAGGTCACGGGCCAGCCGTTCCAGCTTGGACCGGTACGGGCCACCGCTGCCCAGCAGCAGCGCCGCGCCCGGCACCCGGCGGCGGATCCCGGGCAGCGCGCGGATCAGCATGTCCTGCCCCTTGCGCGGCACCAGCCGGGAGACGCAGACCACGACCGGGCGGTCGGAGAGCCGGTATTTCGCCCTGATCGCGGAACCGTCGGCGTTGGGGTGGAAGGCGTCCACGTCGACCCCGGGTGCCAGCCGCTCCAGCGAGGTGAGGCCGCGCAGGGCCTTGTCGAGGCGCACGCGCTGATACTCCGTCAGGTACGT
>NZ_JBFAZH010001452.1:0-1698 GCF_040681735.1 Actinoplanes sp. NPDC051633
AGGTCGGCCGCGTCGGACGCCTGGACGACCGCGGCGACGCGCTGGTCGACGGCGACGTTCCAGCCGGTCCGGGCCTGGTCGAACCCGGGGTCGCCGGGTCCGAGGACCGCGCCGCTGACGATCTTGCCCAAGTCGGCGCTGAGGTTGTTGCTCGACATCTCGTGCTCCCTGTCCGGTGTGTTGACCACGAGGTTCGCGGGCCGTCCTTGGGTGCCGCTTGGATGCCACTTGGATTCCCGTCCAAGGTCTTTCACCTGTTCAGTCGACCCGGTCCGGCCCGGGTGTGCGGTTAGCGTCGGGGATGTGGACCTGACCTTCCGACTGCTCGGGCCGCTCGAGGTGGAGGGCGCCGAGGTCCGGCTCGGCCCGCGCAAGCAGCAGGCGATCCTGGCGATGCTGCTGCTGCAGCCGGGCCGGGTGCTGCCGCTCGACCGGCTGATCGCCCAGCTCTGGGGCGACCACCCACCGGCCAGCGCGGTGAACACCGTGCAGGCGTACGTGTCGCACCTGCGGCGCGGGCTCGAGGCCGGTGGGGCCCGGCGGATCCTGGTCACCCGCGACCCCGGCTACCTGCTCGACATCGAGCCCGGACAGGTCGACGCGACCCGGTTCACCGCCCGCGCCGAGGCCGGTCACCGGCTGCTCGCCGCCGGCGACCCGGCCGCCGCCGCGGGCGAGCTCGACGCCGCGCTGGCCGAGTGGCGGGGTGCGCCGCTGGCCGAGTTCGCCGCCGAACCGTTCGCCGGCCCGGCCGTCACGCAGCTGGAGAACACCCACGCCGAGGCGGTGCAGGACCGGGCCGAGGCGCGGCTAGCGCTCGGCGAAGCGGGCTGGTGCGTGACCGAGCTGGCCCGGCTGACCGGCGAGATGCCGTACCGGGAGCGGCTCTGGGAGCTGTACGCGGCCGCGCTCTACCGGTCCGGCCGGCCGGCGGACGCGCTAGCCGCGATCCGCGAGGTGCGCACGCTGCTCGACGACGAGCTCGGCATCTCGCCCGGGCCCCGGATCGGTGAGCTGGAGCAGGCGATCCTGCGGCACGACGACGCGCGCATCGAGGGTGCGCCGCCGGTCCGCGCCGAGAAGCCGCGGGAGGCTCTGGTCGGCCGTGCGGCCGAGCTGGATGTCGTCGCCGCGGCGCTGGACGAGCTGGCCACCGGGCGGGGGAGTCTGCTCGTGCTCACCGGCGAGGCAGGGATCGGTAAGAGCAGCCTGGCCCGGGCGGCGGCCGACCGGGCGGTCGCCCGCGGGGTGCCGGTCAGCTGGGGGCGGTGCGCGGAGGACGCGGCGGCGCCCGCGTACTGGCCGTGGACCCAGGCGCTGCGCGCGGCCGGGCTGCCCGAGGTGGCGCTCGAGGCGGGGGACGACGCGGACATCGCGCAGTTCCGGTTGCACGAGCGGATCGTGGGCGCGCTGGCGGCGGCCGGCCCGATCACGCTGGTCCTGGACGATCTGCACTGGGCCGACGCGTCGTCGCTGCGGCTGCTCGAGTTCGTGGCCGACCGGCTGTCCGGGTACCCGATCCTGATCATCGCCACCGTGCGCGCCGAACCGGGCGACCGTGGCGAGACTCTGCGGGACGTCCTCGGCCGGCTCGCTCGCGAGCCGCGGGTGCGCCGCGTGCCGGTGCCTGCCTTCACGGTCAGCGACGTCGGCGCGTTCCTGGCCGGGCACGACCTCGGGGCTGGGACTACCGGTTCG
>NZ_JBFAZH010001453.1:0-1693 GCF_040681735.1 Actinoplanes sp. NPDC051633
TCGCCCGCCGCCTCGCCCGCCGCCTCGCCCGCCGCCTCGCCCGCCGCCTCGCCCGCCGCCTCGCCCGCCGCCACGCCCGCCGCCTCGCCCGCCGCCTCGCCCGCCCGCGCGCCGCCTCGACACGCGGCCGCCGCCTCCCCCACCCCTGGCACTGGGTGGGTCGGAGAGTAGGGCGCGGGTATGACAGGTTCGGTCCGCCGTCCACAGCCGCTCACTCTGCTGTGGTCAGAGGGGTGCTGTGATCAGAACAGTCGGCGCGTTGGCGACCCGGGTCAGGACCAGGCCGGCCGCCGCCGGGCCGGCGAGCTTCAGGTCGCGGCGGAGCGCCTCCGGCTCGAGCGCCGAGCCACGCTTGCGGATCTCCAGGCGCCCCACGCCACGCTCCCGCAGCAGGGCACGCAGGCGCTTGAGCGAGAAGGGCAGCACGTCGGTGATCTCCAGGCGGCGGGCGAAGGGCGTCTCGGCGGGCTGGTCCGCGTACACGTAAGCGATCTCTTGATCCGCCAGGCGGCCACCCACCCGCTCGGCGAAGGCAGCGACCAGGTGGGATCGCACGACGGCCGGGTCGGGGTCGTAGAGGTAGCGGCCGAGCGGGCCCACCGGCGCGGGTACGTCGGACGGACCGGTCAGTTCGGCCGGCGCGGCGCCGAGCAGGGTGGCGCGGCGCGGGACCTCGGCGAGCGGCCCGCACCAGAACGCCGCCTCCACCAGATCGCCGCCGACGCTGACCCACTCCCCCTCGGCGCCGGCCGGCAGCAGCGCGTGGTCGATGCCCGGCGCCAGCTTCAGCACCGTCCGCGGCACCCGCGAGGCCAGCCCGGCGACGAAGTCCCACGGCGGCGAGAACGAGGCCGGGTCGAACACGCGACCCCGGCCGGCCCGCCGCCGGGCCGGATCGGCGAAGACCGCGTCGTACCGCTCGACCGGTACCGACGTGGCGTCCGCGCAGTGCACCTCCACGTGGTCGCCCAGGCCGAGCGCCTCCGCGTTGGCGCGGGCGATGCCGGCGGTCAGCGGGTCGGCGTCCACCGCGTACACGTGAATGCCCGCGCGTGCCGCGGCCAGCGCATCCGAGCCCAGCCCGCACCCCAGATCCGCCAGCGTGCGCACTCCCGCCGCCGCGAGCCGCGCCGCCCGGCGCTCCGCCACCACCGCGCGTGTCGCCTGTTCCAGCCCCGCCCGGGTGAAGAACATCCGGTCCGCCGCCGGTCCGAACTTCGCCCGCGCCGCGCGGCGCAGCGAGGCCTGGGTAAGGGCGGCCGCGGCGAGCGCGGGTTCGATGCCACGGCTGCGCAGGGCGGTGGCCGCGCTCAGCGGATCGCCGCCGGCGAGCTCGGCCGCGGACGCCAGCACTTCTTCCCGGGTACGCAGCTCGGCCAGCAGTTCGAGGTCCACGACCGGCCAATCTCCCCTGGGCGAACTCGTTGGCACTCTGGTTGACGGAGTGCTAGTTCCGGCATAACCTCCGACTTAGCACTCTCACCATGAGGGTGCCAGCGTGAGCCCGATCCGGGCCACGTTTGCGCCAGGCGGACCGGCACCCGCGACGACGGCCCCGCCCGGTGGCATGAGGCACCAGTCCGGCCATCACTGGCCGGCCGAAAATGTACCCAGGAGGGTATGCCCGTGACTACCGCGACCAAGGTTGCGATCAAGCCTCTCGAGGACCGCATCGTGGTCCAGGCGAATGAGG
>NZ_JBFAZH010001454.1:0-1693 GCF_040681735.1 Actinoplanes sp. NPDC051633
GTTCCAGGTCTCGCTCGGCCCGGTGTTCACCAACCTGCTGCTCGCCGACGAGATCAACCGGGCGCCGGCCAAGGTGCAGAGTGCGCTGCTGGAGGTCATGCAGGAGCGGCAGGTGACCATCGGCCGCGAGACGCACCGGGTGCCGGATCCCTTCCTGGTCATGGCCACCCAGAACCCGATCGAGTCCGAGGGCGTCTATCCGCTGCCGGAAGCGCAGGTCGACCGGTTCATGATGAAGGTGGTCATCGGCTATCCGAGCACCACCGAGGAGTTCGTGGTGGTCGAGCGGGCGCTGACGCGGCCCGCGCCGATCCAGCGGATCATCGATCCGGCCAGGTTGGTGGAGCTCCAGCACGAGGCCGACCGGGTGTACGTGGACCCGTCGCTGATCGACTACGCGGTGCAGCTCGCCAACGCCAGCCGCGATCCGGCCCGCGTCGGCCTGACCGACCTGGCCCGCTACGTCACCTTCGGCGCCAGCCCCCGGGCCTCGATCAGCCTGGTGATCGCCGGCCGGGCCCTGGCCTTCCTGCGTGGCCGGGAGTACGTCGTACCCGAGGATCTGACCGACCTGGCGCTGGACGTCCTGCGCCACCGCATCGTCCTGTCCTACGAGGCGCTCTCCGACGAGGTGACCCCCGACCTGATCCTGTCGAAGATCGTGGCGAACGTGGCGGTCCCGGAGCCCGCCGGCCGGGGACGCTGAGCGATGGCAACCGCCTCCGATCGACTGCTGCGGCGCCTGGAGTGGCGTCTCGGCCGTCGCCTCGACGGGCGGCTGCACGGCGCCTACCGCACGCTCTGGCACGGCTCCGGCATCGACTTCACCGACCTGCGGGCCTACACCACCGAGGACGACGTCCGGCACATCGACTGGAACGTCACGGCCCGCCTCGACGAGCCGTTCGTCCGGCAGTACACCGAGGACCGCGAGATGACCGCGTGGCTGGTCGTCGACCGGTCGGCGTCGATGCGCTTCGGCCGGGCGGCCGGCAAGGAGTCGGTGGCCACCGAGCTCGCCGTCGCCCTGGGCCGGCTGGTGGCAAGGGGCGGGAACAGGGTCGGCGCCATCCTCTACGACAACGGGTCGCATCAGGTCGTGCCGCCGCGCGCCGGGCGGGATCAGGTCCTGCGGATCACGCGGGAGCTGTTGCGCACGCCGGCAGCGGGGGTTCCCGGCGCAACGACCGACCTGGCCGCGATGCTCCGGCTGGCGGCGAGCACCACCACGCAGCGACGCAGCCTGGTCTTCGTGATGAGCGACTTCATCGGCGAACAGGACTGGGACCGTCCGCTGGCCCGGCTCACCCACCGCCACGAGGTGGTGGTGATCCGGGTGGTCGACCCGGCCGAGCTGGAGCTGCCCGACCTGGGCCTGATCCTCGTCGAGGACGCCGAGACCGGTGAGCAGCTGCTCGTCGACACCAGTGATCCGCTGCTGCGCGGCCGGCTCGCCGCCCAGGTCGGGGCGCGCGAGGAGGCCCTCGCGGAGGGCATGCGCCGGGCCGGCGTGGACGCGCACCGGATCACCACCGACCAGGATCTGCTCGCCACGCTGGTCGACATGGTGCGCCGGTCCGGGCGGAGGCGGCGGTGACCTTCCTCGAGCCGTACGTCCTGGTCGCCGCCGTGCTGCTGACCGCGGCCGCGATCGCCGGGTACGTCGTGCTGCTCCGCCGCCGGACCGCCGCGA
>NZ_JBFAZH010001455.1:0-1690 GCF_040681735.1 Actinoplanes sp. NPDC051633
CGGCCCTGATCGCGGCCCACAACGAGGAACTGGTCATCGAGAAGAGCATCGCGTCGGTCACCGCGCTGTTCTCGCCGTCCGAGGTCTACCTTGTCTCGGACGGCTCCTCCGACTCCACCGCCGAGAAGGCGAGAGCGGCCGGCGTCAACGTGCTGGAGCTCCATCCCAACAGGGGAAAGGGAGGCGCGCTCGCCGCCGGTGTCGAACACTTCGAGTTGTGCCGGCGCTACCAGGTCGTACTGCTGCTCGACGCGGACACGCTGCTGAGCCCCGACTACCTGGACACTGGCCTGCCGCTGTTCGCCGATTGCGAGGTGGTCGCCGTCGCCGGCCGTCCGAGAAGCTTCTGGCGGCCGGGGCAGATGTCGCACCGGGCACAGTTCATCGCCGCCTACCGCGCGATGGTCTATCTGCGGGCGTTGGAGTTCACCAAGTACGGACAGGGCTGGCGGCACGCGAACGCGGTGGTGGTGGTTCCCGGGTTCGCCAGCATGTACCGCACGTCGGCGCTGGCGCATATCGACATCAATGCCCCCGGTCTGGTGG
This sequence comes from Actinoplanes sp. NPDC051633, assembly GCF_040681735.1. Lineage (NCBI taxonomy): Bacteria > Bacillati > Actinomycetota > Actinomycetes > Micromonosporales > Micromonosporaceae > Actinoplanes > Actinoplanes sp. NPDC051633. Next base: position 547 of record NZ_JBFAZH010001455.1, read on the forward strand.
TCGAGGACCTGAACATGACGTTCGATGTCCATCACAAGCGCCTTGGGCGGATCGCCTTCCATCCTGCAGCGGCGATCGGGTACACGCAGGACCCGGCCACCTGGGGAGACTATGTCCGTCAGGTCAGGCGCTGGTCGCTGGTGCTCTGGCAGACCGTCCGGCGGCACGGCTTCCTGCACCGTGGCCTCTTCTGGGCCGGCCTGACCCTGTACATGGCCGAAGTCATCACCTCCAGCATCGTCGCGATCCTGTTTCCCTTCGGCCTGGCGCTGGAAGCGGCCGCCGGAGTGCTCGGGCACGACCTGGCCTCGACCGGCGGCATTCTCGGAGGCCTGTTCGGCGTCATCAGCATCGAGAACTTCCTGATCGCCGTGGTGCTACCGCAGGTGCTGTTCACGATGCTGGTCTCCACCTTGCACCGGCGCCCGCGCTACCTGCTGTTCGCGCTCGGATTCCCGATACTGTGGATCATCGATTCCTTCGTCCATCTCTACACGATTCCCCGCGCCTGGATAGACCGGTCGACGGGGGCCTGGACCAGCCCCGTCCGGCAGCCACTGTGAGCCCGGGACGCAGCAGACCTGATGAGGGAACGGTATGAAGGATCAATTTCTGGACGATTTTCTCGCCCGCCAGCGCGTGCTGGTGATCGCTCCGCATGCCGACGACGAAACCTACGGGTGCGCGGGCACGATCGCCCGGATCAAGTCGCTGGGCGGCGAGGTGTACGTCAGCCTCGTCTCCGTCGGCAGCCTGGACCACTATGCGGACAACGACGACGGCAGCACGATGCGCCACGTCGGCGCCACCACGCGGCTGAGTGAGTTCGAGTCCGTCATGCAGTTGCTCAAGGTGGACGCCTGGGACGTGCTGTTCACCGACGACTCCCTGCACATGGCCCTCGACACGGTTCCCCGCCGGGAGCTGGTCGGGCTTCTCGAGCGGGAGTCCGTGCTGGCCATCGACAAGGTGCGGCCGACGATGCTGCTGATTCCGGCGCTGAGCTACAACCAGGACCACGAAGCGCTCTTCCGCGCGTGCGTGACCGCCACGCGCCCCGGGGTGCGCGCACAGCGTCACTTCGTGCCCTTCGTCCTCGCCTACGACAACTCCGGGCTGTTCTGGTCGGTGGAGAACGAACGGT
>NZ_JBFAZH010001456.1:0-1686 GCF_040681735.1 Actinoplanes sp. NPDC051633
TGCTGGGCAGCACGAGCGCCATGCGGGGGCAGGTCGGTGCGGCCTATGCGGGGATGCGTCAGGCCGCGGCTTCGGCGCCCGGTGAGCAGGCGTACGCGGAGTCCGCTTTGGAGATGCGGATCGCCAAGCATCCGCTGCTGGCGCCGGTCCGGCCGATCCTGCGCTTCGGTCCATTGAAGACGTGGGTGGCCGCGATCGTTGTCATCTATGGCCTGCGCGCTCTCGGCCTGCCGGCGCTCGCGGCCGTGGCGGCCGGCCTGTGGCTGCTCCTATGTGTCTACTCCTGGGTGGTGCCGCCGCTCGTGCGCCGATGGATGCGCCGCCGCTGGCATTGATGGTCGACGTTAGCTTTTTCGCATTACATCTTTACTTTCGTCAATGGGATGCATAAGTTGCTGTCATCCACCGAAAGTTCTAAGTCTGCCGAGCAAAGACCGTGACCCGGGCTGCCTCCGCGCGGAATGATGCCGTGCACGCCGACCCGGTCGCTCGATCCTGCCCGGCGGCGATCGGAGTGACATGGTCGACACTCCCGGGCAGTCCACCGCCGCGTTCTCCCGCCGCGCGCTGATCGCCACCGGCGCGCTGGGGCTGGCCACCGCCGGCGGGGTCGGAGCCGCCGCCGTCGGCACACCGGCCAGCGCGGGCGGCACACCGGCGCGGGCGGCGGCCGGCGTGACGCGCAGGGTGACCATCTATGCCGAGGCACTGCCCGGCAACCAGTTCGGATACGGCCTGGCGCCCGGCCAGGCGACCGTGCCCGGCCCGATCCTGGAGATCTACGAGGGCGACACGCTCGAGATCACCCTGGTCAACACCACCACCCAGCGGCTGTCCATCCACCCGCACGGCGTGGACTACAGCGTGGACTCCGACGGGGCCCCGCTGAACGCCTCGTTCAACAACCCCGGCGAGACGCGCACCTATGTGTGGCGGTCGCACGAGATGGTCGCCGCCGCCGGACGCCGGTTCATGCCGGGCAGCGCCGGCTACTGGCACTACCACGACCACGCGATGGGCGACGACCACGGGACCGGCGGCATCGCCCGCGGGCTGTACGGCGCTCTGATCGTGCGGCGGCGCGGCGACATCCTGCCGGAGAAGCAGTTCACCGTCGTCTTCAACGAGATGATGGTCAACAACAAGATGGCGCCGAACACGCCGATGTTCGAGGCGAACCTGAGCCAGCGCGTGGAGTGGATCGCGATCGGGCACGGCAACCTTTTCCACACGTTCCACCTGCACGCGCACCGGTGGGCGGACAACCGCACCGGGATGCTCGAGGGCCCGGCGGACCCCAGCCAGGTGATCGACAACAAGGACCTGAACCCGGGCAGTTCGTTCGGCTTCCAGGTGCTGGCCGGCGACGGGGTCGGCCCGGGCGTCTGGATGTACCACTGCCACGTGCAGCAGCACTCGACGGCCGGCATGGCAGGGCTGTTCCTCGTCCGCAACGCCGACGGCAGCATGCCGCCCGGCGCCGAGGAGGCGATCCACCGCTTCCAGGGACACATGAAGGCCGCGGAGGACCACACCGCACACCAGTGACTTCCATCTGCCAGTCACTCCCATCAGCCAGTCACTCCCATGAGAAGGGGCACGGGGATGAGGACGCACCCACGAAGTAGGAGCCTGGCCACGATTGCCGTAGCCGTGCTCCTCGCCGGGCTGATCCCGGCGCTGACC
>NZ_JBFAZH010001457.1:0-1685 GCF_040681735.1 Actinoplanes sp. NPDC051633
AGAGCGCGAACAGGGACCCGTCCGACCCGGACTTCGGCGCCCAGGTGTATCAGACGCCGGCGCACCCGGGCGACGAACACGGTGCTGCGTTCTACCCCGAAGGGTTGGCCCCGCTCAAGCGGATCATCGTCGGTCAGAATCCTTGACCCAAGGGCTACGGCGCCGTCCAGGCGAAACGGATGGCGGGCGCGTTCTCCTCGTTCGCCGACCCGTTGGTTGTACCGGCCACAACGAAACCGTGACGTAGGTAGAACCTCTGCGCCCCGGCGTTGGTCGAGAACGTCCACAGCTGAAGGCCCGCGGGCCGGCGGGCTTTCGCGAGCTCGATGAGGCGGGAACCCAGTCCCTTGCCGGTGAAGGCCGGGTCGACGTAGAGCTGGTCGACCCAGTCACCATCGAGCACCAGCACCGCCAAGGGCCGGCTGTCGACGTCCTCCATCAGCCACACCTCTCGCTCGGGCACGACGGTGGTGGTGATCCACATGAGAGTGTCGCCGTCCGGATGAACCGCGGCCGGGATGGCGCCGATGGCGGCCCGGCGCGAGCGGATCATGAGGTCCGCGATCGCTCCGGCATCCTCGAGACCGGCGCGACGGGACGTTGCCGAATCCACGCCTCCGGTGTGCTGCAGGGCCATGGGCCGCATCATCCTCATCCACCGTGCAGGGAGCAAAGGAATATCGGATCCTCATGCCGACGTATAGTGCTCGGTTCAGGTCGTCGGCCAGGTCTGGAGGTAGTCGTGTCCGTCCCCGATCAACCCGTCGCCGTGATCGACGCGTTCGTCACCGACGCCGCATTCTCCGGCAACCCGGCCGGAGTGCTGGTGCTCGACGAGTTCCCCGACGAGACGTGGATGCAGGGCGTCGCCAACGAGTTGCACCAGGCCGAGACGGCCTTCGTGGTGCCCGGGAACAAGCGGTTCGCGCTGCGGTGGTTCACTCCGACCGCGGAGGTGGCGCTGTGCGGGCACGCCACGCTCGCCGCATCACACTGGCTGTGGAAGACCGGACACGCCGAGTCGCACAGTCCCATCAAGTTCGACACGCTCAGCGGCGAGCTCGTCGCCCGTCGCCACGAGAACCGAATCGTCCTCGACTTCCCGGCCGTCCCGGCGGCGAGGACCGATCCGCCGGCCGCGCTCGGGCAGGCGCTCGGCGCGACCAGCGTGGTGTGGACGGGGATCACCGATCATCCCGACGTCGGCGAGCGCAATATCCTCGCCGTGCTGGCCGATGAGGATGCCGTGCGTGGACTCGTACCGGACCTGCGGGCGGTCGAGCAACTGCCCGCCGGTGGACTCATCGTGACCGCACTCGGAGCCGGCGGCACCGACGTCGTGTCGCGCTACTTCGCCCCTGCGTTCGGCATCCCCGAAGACCCGGTGACCGGCTCAGCGCACTGCACCATCGGCCCCTACTGGCAGGCCGAGCTCGGGTCCGAGCTGCGGGCACGCCAGCTTTCCCCGCGCGGCGGCCTTCTGCGGGTCGTCACCGACGACCGACGCGTCCAGCTTCAGGGTGAAGCCCGGACCGCCTTCACCGGCAATCTGCACCGCATGCCCTGACGCCGCTATTTCGGGGGGAGCCACTTCTGCCATGCCGGGCGGTTGGCGTCCAGCCAACGCTTCGCGGCGGCGTCGCGGGTGAGTTTTTTGACGGTGATGTCGCGGGCGACGGCGTTTT
>NZ_JBFAZH010001458.1:0-1685 GCF_040681735.1 Actinoplanes sp. NPDC051633
CGCGCGACGGCAGCGGCGCAACCACGAAGTCACGCCCGGCGGCGCGGAGAGCCCGGGCCGCGGCGAGCGCGGCCCGCGACCGGTCGAAGCCCGCGCCGAGTGGTTCGTCCGCGGCACGGCGACGGGTACGCAGGTCGTCGACGGTCACGAAGTAGCCGGGGCCACCGGTGAGCTTCCAGTGATGGCTGCCGAAGCCGACGGGCAGATACTCCAGCGCGCCGGCGCGCAGCGACCAGCCCGTTTCCAGGCAGGCTCGCAGCGCCGACTCGGGCAGCTCGTCGGGGGGCGTGAACACATGGCCACGATAGGGAGCAGCTGACGGCTTTGCGACGGATATCGTGGCGGCCCTGATCACCCGGCCTAGGCTCGCGCCATGCATGTCGCTGTAGTCGGTGCGGGGCCCGCCGGGCTGTTCTGCGCCATCGCCCTCGGCCGCCGCGGTCACCAGGTCTCCGTCGTGGACCGTGATCCCGGCCCGGCCGCCGACGGCAGCTGGGCCCGCCAGGGTGTCATGCAGTTCCATCACCCGCACGGCGTCCGGCAGCAGATCCTGGATGCGCTCGACGCCGAGATGCCCGAGGTGCACGCGGGCCTGCTCGAGGCGGGGGCGGAGCACGCCGTGCTGCCGGCGCAGGCCGGCCGGCCGGAGCAGGTCGTCGGCCTGCACTGCCGGCGGATGACCTTCGAGCGGGTGCTGCGGGCGGCGGCCGAGGCCCAGCCGGGCGTCACGCTGGTGCGGGGCCACGCCGACGAAGTGTTGCGGTCCGGGGGTCGTGCCACCGGAGTACGGGTGGACGGCCACGATCTCGCCGCCGACCTGGTGCTCAACGCGTCGGGGCGGGCCGGCCGGCTCGCCGACGACGTGCGTACTCCCGGTGAGTCCAGCGACTGCGGCCTGTCCTACGTCTCCCGCCAGTACGCGTTGCTGCCCGGCGCTGGGCTCGGCCCGATGAACGCACCGATCGGCATCGTGCAGACCCTGCCGGGCTACATAGTCGCGGTGTTCCTGCAGGACAATCGCACGTTCTCGGCCCTGATCGCCCGGGCCTCCGCCGACCGCCGTCTGACCTCACTGCGATTCACGGAGGCCTTCGAGGCCGCCGCCCGCGCGATTCCCGCACTGGCCGACTGGGTGACCGCCGAGCGCAGCCGGCCGATCACGCCGGTGCTGCCGGGTGGGCGGCTGCACAACACGTACCGCGGGCAGCTGGACGCCGAGGGCCGGGTCGGCCTGCCGGGCCTGTTGCATGTCGGCGACAGCGTCTGCACCACGAACCCCACCGCCGGCCGCGGCATCGCCATCGCGCTGCGACAGGCCGCGCGCCTGGTGCGGTTCCTGGACGAGCATCCCGGCGACCCGGCCGCAGCGGCGCTGGCCTTCGACGACTGGTGCACCGAGCAGGTGCGGCCCTGGTACGCCGACCATGTCTACTGGGACGCCGACATCCTGCGCCGCTGGTCCGGTGGTGACGTCGACGTGACCCGGCGCCTGCCCTCCGACCTGATCATGGAGGCGACCGCCGTGGACCCGTCGTTGATGCGGGTCGTCGGCCCGTTCATGGCGATGCAGGTCCTGCCGTCGGCGCTCGACGCGGTGGAGCCGCGGGCGCGGGAGATCTTCGCGAGCGGCTGGCGCCCGCCGGCGCATCCCGGCCCGACCAACGACGAGCTCGCCGACCTGATCG
>NZ_JBFAZH010001459.1:0-1680 GCF_040681735.1 Actinoplanes sp. NPDC051633
CGACCACGACGACCGAGTCGTCCCAGCGTGGCAACGGCAGCGTGGAGATTCCGATGGACAAGGCGGCTCCAAACAACAGGCGTGACGAAGATCGTGCCGACGAGTATTACATTCTCTACGGCTTTGGTGGGGATTGAAGTGAGCGGGCGTGTCGGTCGACGGACAGCCAGTCGTCGTAATTCTCCCCCGTGACGCTCGACAGCAGGGCGATGTCGTCGGCGAACTCCGGCAGCAGCGCGGCCCGCTCGGCCGGCGTGGTGACCGGCCGGGCACCGGTCTTGCGGTGCAGCAAGGTGAGGATCGGGCCGCGGACGGCCAGCCGCAGCGGCACCGGGAAGCGGTGCCCGATCTCGCCGCCGGTGCGCAGCAGCCGGCGCAGCATCCCGTTCGCCGCGGTGTCCTCGACCACGTGCCGGTTCACGTTCTCCTTCGGGACCTCGGTGAGCACCCCCGTGCTCACCCCCAGGAACGAGCAGACCCGGTCCAGCGTGGCGGCGGGGCTGTCCTTGAGCTCCTTGTAGCGCAGCAACAGCACCTGCTCGCGCGGGAAGACCTTGAACAGATGGTCGATCTGCGCGCCGTACAACCCCTGCCGGATGTAGTGCCAGAAGCTCGCCCACCCGGCCTCGATGCGCACGGGCTCGGCGCGGCAGGCGGCCAGGAAGTCGGCCTCCGGCTCCAGCCCGGCGTTCCAGAGGTGCGTCCAGTTGGAGTGGGCGCGGTCCACCGGGTCGCGCAGCAGGATGATCAGGCGGGCGTCCGGGACCAGGCTCTTGATCCGGTCGTGGGCGTCGAGGTCGTACAGGTAGAACGGGGTGGCCTCGCCGCGGCGGGTGCCGGGCGGCGCCGGGTCGAACAGCGCCTCGTAATCCGCCTGCCGCCAGACGTGCTCCTGATAGGTCTGCACGTCGCCCGGCCCGCCGTGCGTCGGTGGCGGGCCGTCGGACAGGAAGAACTTCGGCTCCTTGACCCGCGACAGGAACAGCTCGGGGTGCCGGACGAGGGCGGCGTGCAGAGCGGTCGTGCCCGCCTTGGGTACGCCGGCGATCAGGAAGTCCGGTAGTGCCATGAGTCCTCCTCACGAGCCTCCAAGTGGGAGTTAGCCTACCGGATTACTAGGCTTTGGCTAACGGTGCTCGTCGTCACCGGACCGGCCGCGCGGGGCGGACCGCCACCACCGCTTGCGACGGAATCTCGGGCACCGCTCGGCGCCACAGAACGCGCAGTCGCTGCCTCTGCGCAGGTGCTCGTGCGCGAGCCGCGGATGCCCGCAAACACATACAGCGTCGTTGGCCGTCATCATCTCACCCACGGTAGTGACTGCAGCACGAAGCGAGTCCAATCCAGCAGTTGATCGCCACCGACATCTCATCATCGATGGCCGGCACGCGCTTCCACTGTCCGATATAACCGTGCTGCACCCGTGGCTACACACTCAGTTATCGCACTTGAGAGTGACATGCGCCACACGGAGTATTCCGACATCTCGGCTTCGTCCCCGACAGCGACGTCGGCGGCGAATCCGCTCGGTCGTCCGCGGATGGCTTCGCCGTACCGAATGTCTATTACTCGGTGTGACTGATGGGGCTGCGGATGGGCCGTGGCAATCGCAGTGAATACGTCCTGTTCACACGGCTATTTCGGACCATACCGGTGGTCAAGATTCACTTGGCTCTTCGG
>NZ_JBFAZH010001460.1:0-1679 GCF_040681735.1 Actinoplanes sp. NPDC051633
GTGCGCCCGGTGGTGAGCAGCAGCGGGAACTCCTCGGACGTCACCTCGGCCGACGGCTGGTAGTCGGCGGCGTGCAGGAACGCTCGCCCGCCCGGCTGCTTGGCGCGGTACTGCCCGGCGCTGAACTCGGCGCCGGTGCTCAGATCCTGGCCGTACGTCTCGCAGTAGCCGGGCTCGGTGTTGAACACGCCGTCGGTGTAGAGCCGCTCCCCACCCCACTGGACACCGCTGGGGCCGCGCAGCCGCTCGTAGCTGATCGCGGTGTAGTCGCACGGCCGCCCCGCCGAGCACCGCTTCCACGCCTCGAACGCCTCCTCGGGGGTGGCCCAGCCGATCAGCGGCGCGCCGTCGCGGTCGCGGAAGTCCATCCGCCGCGCGTAGTCGAGGAAGATCTCGAGGTCGGAGCGCGCCTCGCCGGGCGGGTCGACCGCCTTCTCGCTCAGGTGCACGGTGCGGTCCACGTTGGTGAACGTGCCGGTCTTCTCCCCCCAGGTCGCGGCGGGCAGGACCACGTCGGCCAGCTCCGCGGTCTCGGTCAGGAACAGGTCCTGCACCACCACGAACAGGTCCGGCTTGGCCAGGATGCGGCGGATCCGGGCGAGGTCCGGCAGCGACACGGCGGGATTCGTGGCGCTGATCCACAGCAGCTTGATGGAGCCCTGCTCGGCGTACCGCCAGATCTGCATCGCGTGGGTCGGCGGGGACCAGTGCGGGATCGTCATCTCGTCGACGTTCCACAGCTCCGCCAGCTCGCGGATGTGCTCGGGGTTGCTCCAGTTGCGCAGGCCGGGCAGGTCACCGTCGGCGCCGGTCTCCCGGGTGTTCTGCGCGGTGGGCTGACCGTTCATCTGGTAGAGGCCGGCGCCCGGCCGGCCGATCATGCCCCGCAGCAGGTGCAGATTGTTGACCTGGCAGGACGCGGCGGTGGCCTGGTTGGACTGGTAGAAGCCCTGAAGCACGGTGGACAACAGGCGGTCGGCGGTGCCGAGCAGCTCGGCGGCGCGTTCGACGTCGGCGGGCTCGAGGCCGCAGATGTCGGCGACGCGGTGGATCGGGTACGCGTCCACGACCTCGGCCAGCTCGTCGAAGCCGATCGTGTGCGCGGCGACGTACCGCTCGTCGTACCAGCCGCGCTTGATGATCTCCCGCAGCAGGCCGTTGAGGAGGGCCTGGTTGGTGCCCGCCCGCACTGCCAGGTGCACGTCCGCCTCGCGGGCCACCGGTGTCGACCGCGGATCGACGGCGAGCATCGCCGGTGGGTTGGGTCCCCGGCGGCGGTCCAGCATCCGCGCCCAGAGCACGGTCTGCGTCGCGGCCACGTTGTGCCCCCACAGCGCGATCGCATCGCAATGATCCACGTCGGTGTAGGAGCCCGGTTGCCCGTCGGTGCCGAAGCTGGCCTTCAACGCGGACGCCGCGGTGGCCGTGCACAGCCGGGTGTTGCCGTCCATGTGCGGGGTGCCGAGGCCGGCCTTGCCGAGCACAGCGAGCGTGTAGTACTCCTCGAGGAACAGCTGACCGCTGGTGTAGAACCCGAAGTGTCCCCAGCCGCCCGGGCCCGCCAGCAGCTCGCGGGAGCGCCGCACGATCCGGTCCATCGCGGTGTCCCAGTCGGTCTCCACGAGCCTGCCGTTGTCCCGCACCAGGGGCCGGGTCAGTCGGTCCGGGCTGTGGTTGGC
>NZ_JBFAZH010001461.1:0-1678 GCF_040681735.1 Actinoplanes sp. NPDC051633
TGCGGCGTGGTGTGCAGCAGCGTCGCCTGCAGGACCGCGGCCACCGTCAGCTCGAGGTTCTCCCGCGCCAGCGCCGGGATCGTGTACTTGTCGGAGATGACCTCGCCCTGCTCGGTCACCTTGATCGCGCCGTCCAGCGTGCCGTACGGCTGCGCCAGGATCGCCTCGTGGGTGGGGCCGCCGCCGCGCCCGACGGTGCCACCGCGACCGTGGAAGAGCCGCAGCCGCACCCCGTGCCGGGCGGCCACGTCACGCAGCGCGCGCTGCGCCTTGTGGATCGACCACTGGCTGGTGGTGATGCCGGCCTCTTTGTTCGAGTCCGAGTAACCGAGCATCACCTCCTGCAGGTCGCCGCGCGCCCGGACGATCTCGCGGTAGGCCGGCAGGGAGAGCATCTCGTCCAGCAGCTCGCCGCCGGCGTCCAGCTCGGCCGGCGTCTCGAGCAGCGGCACGATGCCGATCCGGGCACGCCCGGTGTGCACGTCGATCAGCCCGGCCTCGCGAGCCAGCACCGCGGCGGCCAGCACGTCGTCGACGCCCAGGGTCATCGAGATGATGTACGACTCGACGACGTCGGCGCCGAACCGGTCCTGCGCATCACGGATCGTGCCGAACACGTCGAACGTCTTGCGCGCCGACTCGGTCAGCGGAGTGTCGAGCGCGGCCAGCGGCCGTCGCCCGGTCAGCTCGGCGGCCAGCAGCTTGGTGCGCTCCGGCCGGTCCAGGCCGGCGTAGTCCTCCACCTCGCCGAGGCGGTCGTACATCTGGGCCAGCACCTCGTGGTGCTTCTCGGCGTGCTCCCGGACGTCGAGCGTGGCGAGCTGCAGCCCGAAGGCGGAGACGGTGCGGATCGCCGAGGCGACCGAGCCGACCGCGGTGAGCTGGCCGGAGTTGCGGGCCAGCGACGCCCGGATCAGCTCCAGGTCGGCGAGCAGCTCGTCGGTGCCCAGGTAGTCGCGACCGGGCACGTGCCCGGTGCCGTTGCGCAGGCGGGCACGGGTGTTGGCCAGCTTCGCCTTGATCGCCCGCACCTTCAGGCGGTACGGCTCCTCGGCGTTCGTGCGGCGGAACCGGGGCGCCACCTCGGGCAGGTTGTCCAGGTCCTTGGCCAGGCCGGCGGACAGGTCGAGGGACACCCCGCGCAGCCGCCGGGAGACCGACAGCTCGTCGATCAGCGCGTCCATCGCCCGCTCGGTGGCCTGCAGGCCGTGCTCGTGCTGGATCAGCAGGACGTCGCGGGTGACCTGCGGGGTGACGAACGGGTTGCCGTCGCGGTCGCCGCCGATCCACGTGCCGAAGGTCAGCGGCCGGGCCGTCGGGGCGGTCTCGACGCCCAGCTGGCGCAGTGTCTCGGCGAGGTCGTCGAGCACCTGCGGGGCGGCGTCCGCGTAGAGGTCCTTGAGGTAGTAGACGGCGTTGCGGGCCTCGTCGGTGGGATCCGGCCGGTCGAGCCGTAGCTCGTCGGTCTGCCACAGCATGTCGATCAGCTCGGCGAATCGGCGGGTCGAGACCGTCGTGTCGGTCGCGCCGTAGAGCACCGCGGCGGCCGCCTCGGCGTCCAGCGCGTCGGCGACCCGGCGCAGCTTGGACAGGATCGAGCGGCGGGCGGCCTCGGTGGGGTGTGCGGTGAACACCGGCCGCACCGCGAGCCGGCGGGCGGCCGCGGCGATCTCGTCGG
>NZ_JBFAZH010001462.1:0-1678 GCF_040681735.1 Actinoplanes sp. NPDC051633
GATCCGAGTGGGGCGCGTATGCAACTGGCCGAGGCGGCAGGAGTCGCGCGGCAGGCAACGGACCAGGTCCGCGCCACGGTCGTGGACGATGACCACGACCACGCCGCCGCCAACACGAGGCCCACGGGCGAAACCGTGGCACCACGAGTCGCCCGGCTGGTGTTGCTGGTGATCCTCGGAGCGTTCCTGGCGCAGCTGCTGCTGAACGTGTCCGCATCGGGGCTGTCGGGTCCGGCGAAGGTGGGCGCCTCAGCGGTCATCGTCACGGTCCTCGTCATGCAGCTGTACCACTCACTGGCGCGCCGGAACGCCGCTCGTCCACCTGGTTGGCCGTGGACGCTGGCCGGCCAAGTCCTCGGCGTCGCATCCTTCTGGGTCTTCGACGAGTTGACCTTGCTCGCCCTGGCTGGGTTCGCGGCGGGATCGGTGCTGCTGCTCTTTCCCGGCAGGTGGGCCTGGGCCGCGCTGGCGGCCACAGCCGGCGGCGTCGGGCTGGTCATGGCGGTCCGCAGCGGCTACGGGATTTTCGACGGCGTGTACGTGGGCGCCTCGGTGGCGGCGACCGGCCTCGCCGTCTACGCGCTGTCCCGCTTGACCGACGTTGCCGACCAGCTCGCGGTGGCCCGCCGCGACCTGGCTCGAACCGCTGTGGTTCAGGAACGGTTGCGTCTGGCCCGCGATATTCACGATCTTCTCGGGCTGGGTCTGTCGGCCGTCGCACTCAAGTGCGACCTGGCCGCGAAGTTGATCGGGCGCGACGACAATCGATCCCGCAGCGAAATAGTGCAACTGCTCGACATTGCGGCCAACGCGCTCACCGATCTCAAATCGGTGACCGGCAACGTGCAACAGCCCCTGTCATTGGGGAACGAATTGACCGCCGCCCGTGACACGTTGGCCTCTGCCGGCATCGATGTCCGTGCCGACGTGGCAATGGCACCCGTCGGGCCCGCTGTCGACGAGGTGCTGGCCACTGTGCTTCGAGAGGCGGTCACCAATGTTCTCCGGCATGCCACCGCCACCTGGTGCACCATTCGCCTGGTCCGCACCGACGACGTCGTCCGGCTTCACGTCGGCAACGACGGCGCCGGTGGACGTGGCACGAGTGGCACGGGCGGGACCGGGATCAGCAACCTCCGTGCACGCACCACAGAGCTGGGCGGGACCTTGGTCGCCGGACCGGACGGCGCGGACTGTTTCGAGTTGGCTGTTGAGTTTCCCGTGGCGCATCATCCGTGACCGCCTGGAAGCCGCTCTAAGCCAGTCATTCTCGTCGGCGATTGTCATGGTGCGTCGTCATGCCTGACCGCGGCAACGGCCGCGAGCTCGGTCCGGTTGGTCACGCCGAGTTTGCTGAAGATGTGGCTGAGATGAGCTTTGACCGTCGATCGGCTCATGTACAGCTGCGCCGCGACGTCGGGATTCGATCGTCCTTCGGCGATCAGGAGGACGATTCGCCGCTCCGTGGGTGTCAGGCTCTCCCACCCGGTGGACGGGCGGCCACCGCGAGGTCCCCACCCGCGCACGGCCGTCTCCACGACCTCGTCGAGCGGTGTGGCGTAGCCCTCGTCCCACGCTGTGTCGAAATGCTCGTCGCCGATCCGCTGTCGCAGCAGGACCAGCAGCTCTTCATGGGTGGCAACGTCGACCGGTGGTCGCGGGTATCCCAGTTCCTCCC
>NZ_JBFAZH010001463.1:0-1675 GCF_040681735.1 Actinoplanes sp. NPDC051633
GTGGGGTTGAACCGGGGGTTGGTCAGTGACCCGGCCGCGCCGTTCGGCGGGGTCAAGCAGAGCGGCATCGGCCGCGAAGGCGGACACGAAGGCCTTCTGGAATACCTGGAGTCCAAATACATCGCCGTGAGCTGGTAGGTGGGCTTTCTCGACGCGCCGCTCCCACTGGCGTTCGCCCACCGGGGCGGCGCGGCCGAGGGCGACGAGAACACGGCCGAGGCGTTCGGCCGGGCGGTGGCGCTCGGCTACCGGTACGTGGAGACGGACGTGCACGCGACCGCCGACGGTGTGGCGGTGGTCTTCCACGACCGCGATCTGCGCCGCCTGACCGGCCGCCCCGAGACCGTCGAGTCGCTCACCTGGGCCGACCTGGCGACTGTCCGCGTCGCCGGGGCGGGCGCGGTGCCGCGCCTGGACGACGTGCTGGCCGCCTGGCCGGGCATCCGCTTCAACATCGACCTGAAGGCCGGTCCCGTGGTCGAGCCGGCGGTGCGGACGATCCGGTCAGCCGGCGCGCAGGACCGGGTGCTGCTGGCGTCGTTCAGCGACAAGCGGCTGGCCGAGGCACGGGCCCTCGCCGGTCCGTCGATCGCGACGTCGGTGGGTCAGGGCGGCGCGGCGCGGCTGCGGCTCGCGTCGTGGATGGGCCGCCGCGTGCGGCTGCCGGAGTCGGTGGTCGCGGCCCAGGTGCCGGCGCGAACAGGCCGGCTCACCGTGGTCGACAAGACCTTCCTGGGGTACGCGCACAGCCTCGGCCTGCAGGTCCACGTCTGGACGATCGACGACCCCGCCGAGATGCACCGCCTGCTCGACCTCGGCGTGGACGGCATCATGACCGACCGCCTCGATGTGCTGAAAAACGTCTACCAGCAGCGTTCCGTGTGGACGTGACGGGTCGATGAGCCGCATGAGAGATCGGCGGATGATCGACGTACCGTCGGCGGGGTGACCGCCACCAGCACCAGCACCAGCACCGCCGTGCGCCGGCCGACCCGCACCACTCTCGGCGGCGTCGGGCTCGTCCTGGTCAGCGCGTTCTCGGTGCATTCGGGTTCGGCGGTGGCGGCGACGCTCTTCCCGCGTGTCGGGTCCGCGCCGGTGGTCTCGCTGCGCCTGGTCGTCGGCGCGATCCTGCTGCTCGCGTTGTGCCGCCCGTCGTTCCGCGGTCGCAGCCGCTCCGACTGGGCGGTCGTCGGGGTCTTCGGTCTCGCGCTGGCCGGCATGAACACCGTCTTCTACGCGGCCATCGAGCGCGTCCCGCTGGGCCCGGCCGTGACGATCGAGGTGCTCGGGCCGCTGATCCTGTCGGTGGTCGCGGCGCACCGGCGGTCGGCCTGGCTGTGGGCGGGGCTGGCGCTGGCCGGTGTGGTGCTGCTGGGCCTGCCGGAGCGCGGCGGCCTCGACCGCCTCGATCCCGTCGGGGTGCTGCTGGTCCTGGTGGCGGGCGCGCTGTGGGCGTCGTACATCGTGTTGAGTGCCCGGGCCGGCGCCCGCTTCCGGGGCGCGGAGGGCCTCGCCCTGGCGATGGCGGTGGCGGCGGTGCTGTCCCTGCCGCTGGGCGTCGCGGGGGCTGGGCCGGCGCTGCTGGACCCGGCGGTGCTGGCGCTGGGCTGCGCGGTCGCCGTGTTGTCGTCGGTGCTCCCGTACTCTTTCGAGTTGTTCGCCCTTCGCCGCC
>NZ_JBFAZH010001464.1:0-1674 GCF_040681735.1 Actinoplanes sp. NPDC051633
TCATTCTAAGGACACTCAGAGACGCCTCATACGCTTTGATTTCTTTTTGGTACTTTTCCTCATCTTTTTTAAAATCGTCCCTAGAAATCGTTCTATCCGGTCGTCGATCGTCATGCTGACCATCGGCTTCCTGATCTACCTGATCCTGGTCCCGGTCGCCGAGAGCGCCGAACAGACCGTGATCCAGCGCGTCGTCCCGCTGGCCACGCAGGGCCGCGTGTTCGGCCTCGCGCAGAGCCTGGAGACCGCGGCCTCGCCGGTGACCTCGTTCCTGATCGGACCGATCGCCCAGGTCTGGGTCATCCCGTTCATGACCACGGGAGCGGGGGCCGCGACGATCGGCGGCTGGTTCGGCACCGGTCCGGACCGCGCGATGGCACTGCTGTTCATGGGTGCCGGCCTGATCGGCCTGGTGATGACCGTCGTGGCGATGCGCTCCCGGGCGTACGCGGCACTGTCCGCCCGCTTCGCCGGCGCCTCCGCGGCCGTCCCGGCAACCGCTGAGCCTTCCGGCCGCGACCGCGAGCTGGTGCCCGCCGCGACCGCCTGATCGCGGTCGGCGCTATCGCCGATCCCGGTAGCCCGGCGACCATCTGAGTCGCCGGGCGCCGGCCGTTCTGCCGGGCATGGTCATGCTGCTCCTCGGCCCGGCCCGGGTCACACGGATGGGGCACTTGCGCTACGTCGCGGGACCCGACAGTGGTAGCTCAGCCACGCGTCGCGGGGTCGGATGCGTGGCTGGGCTACCAGTATTCGCGGGCTAGCGGCCTCGGTGGCCGCCGGCTCGGCCACCCGGTCACCGGGAAACCGTCGGTGGCGCCGGTGCTGAACCGCGAATTCACGCGGATGGGTCTGTGGCGGTTCTCGCGCACCACCGTGGCGCTGTACATCCGTGGGTGAGCGGGCCGGCTCATCAGGCGCGTTGTGCGGACGCGGTTGGAGCCGAGGTTCCGGGCGAAGCCGTTGGTTGTCCCAGCCATGACCACTCCAGCTCGACCTGCACATCGTGCACATTGGTGGGAACGCTCCCATCCACTGGTGGCGATGTTGCCAGAATGTGTCCGCGCCCTCAAGCTTCGGCGGGAGGTGCGCCCGACGGCCGATTTCGGGGTCGTCGCGTAACAGTTCGCCGGGGATTTCGCGAGAGGAACCATCGATGGAGGTCAGCGGCTGGACCGGCCTGGTGGACGCCGCCCGCGCGGGGGACCGGCAGGCGGCTGAGCAACTGATCGCCGCGCACCTGCCGCTGCTGCACCGCATCGTCGGGCAAGCCCTCGACGGTCACGCCGACGTCGACGACGTCGTGCAGGAAACCGTCCTCCGCGCGCACCGGGACCTGCCGACCCTGCGTACGCCGGACCGTTTCCGGTCCTGGCTCGTCACCATCGCGATGCACCAGATCAGCAATCGGCAGCTGGCCTGGGACCAGGAGCGCAGCCGGGTGACGTCGCTCGACGAGGCGGTGCTCATCCCGGATCCCGACGCCGAGTTCGCCGACGTCACCCTCCTGCGCCTGGGCATGTCGGCTCAGCGCCGGCAGGTCGCCGAGGCCGCTCGCTGGCTCGACCGCGACGATCAGGATCTGCTGCCGTTGTGGTGGCGGGAGGTCGCCGGCGACCTCAGCCGCGCCGAGGTGGTCGTGGGCCGGGGGGTGAGCTCCGCACACGCCCCCCT
>NZ_JBFAZH010001465.1:0-1672 GCF_040681735.1 Actinoplanes sp. NPDC051633
CCGTGACGCCGGTGGCCGACGGCGGCAGGAACGACCGGATGGCTGCCACCTGGTCGCGATGGGCCGCGCCGATCGCGATCCGGTCGGCGCTCAGCGGCCCCGACTCGGTGACGCCGCCGCGCTCGAGCGCACGTGCGGCCAGGCGTGCGCACGCCGCCGCGGCCTCGGCGTCGGTGCGGACGGTGAAGCGTGCCGCCAGCTCGTGCAGCCCCCAGCCGGTGGCGGCCGCGGTGTCCAGAACCTCGTCGAGTGTCTCGCCGCCGGCGGCCTCGAACGCCAGCGTCCGGTCACCCGGCGCCGTGCCCGCCCGGAAGCCGGTGAAGGGGTAGAAGGCCTGCGCCACCACCGGCGCGGCCGAGGCCGGCAACCGCCAGGAGACCGGCAGCCGGTGCACGGGCAGGTCGGGGTTGTGCCGCAGCAGCACCGCGACCGCGCTCTGCATCGGGTCCCACGACAGGCCGACCCACCGGTCCAGCTCGACCGTCGAGAACGGATCCAGCTGGCCCGGATCGCCCACGAAGAGCGCCCGGGCGAAGCGGGGCGCGACGCGCAACAGCGCATCGGACCGCATCTGATAGGCCTCGTCCACGATCGCCCACGGCCACACCCCCTCGGACACCGTCGCCCACTTGGCGGCCGTGCCGATCGTGATCGCCGGGTCGCCCAGGTCGCCCACCTTGGCGCCGACCCGGCAGCTCGGATGGGCGCGGACCCGCTCCGACGGCGCGTAGTCCACCGCCGACAGACGACCGACCCGGAGCTCGGGAGACGCCGCGCCGAGCCGCGCTATCAGGTCGTCGACCTGCTCGTTCGTCTGCGCGACGACGATCAGCGGTTCCCCCGCGGCGGCGAGCACGCCGGCCGCCTTGACGACCAGCGTGGACTTGCCGGCGCCGGGCGGGGAGTCGACGACGACGCCGCGATGGTCGCCGGTGGTCAGGTCGGCCAGCACCGCGTCGACGACGCGAGCGGCCTCGGCGGAAGGGCTGGTGATCAGCGATGTGACGGACACGCGAGGAAGGTATCGGCTGCCGCCGACAATTCCGGGCCGGCCTGTGGACAACCCGGTCGAAAAGATTTGTTGTTACGGGCCCGGGTCTCTGTCGTACGTTTGTTCTAATGTTCCTGACCGCGGCACTCGCCTACGCCCGGCACGGCATCCCTGTCCTGCCGGTGCACACCCCTGCCGCGGACGGAGGATGCTCATGCGGCCGAGAGGATTGCGACCGGCCCGGCAAGCACCCGCGACTCCGCCATGGCCTGACCGACGCGAGCACCGATCCGCGCCTCATCGAGATGTGGTGGGCGCAGTGGCCGGAGGCGAATGTCGGTCTGCGGACCGGCGTGGTGATGGATGTGGCCGACGTCGACTCGGTCGAGGGCTGGCACAGCCTGTGTCACCTGCTGGGCGGCTCGATGCCGGCGGGGCCGCAGGTCCGCACGGGCGGGGGCGGCTGGCATTTCTGGTTTCGTCCGATGGGCCACGGCAACAGGGTGCGTCTTCTTCCCGGGGTGGATTGGCGTGGCACGGGCGGCTACGTGGTGGCACCGCCGTCGCGGCATGCGCGCGGTTCCGGCTACACCTGGGTGTTCGGGCCGGGCTACCTTCTGCCGGTCGCGCCGCCGGCCCTGCGCGACTTGGTCGCCGGACCCGAGCCCGTCGTGCCGGACC
>NZ_JBFAZH010001466.1:0-1670 GCF_040681735.1 Actinoplanes sp. NPDC051633
GCCGCCGGCAGAAAGCCGGCGGCGCTCTTTTTCGGGTACGCACCCAGCCTGCACCTCAACGGAATCCGGCCCGGCACCCACCCGTCCCGATCGTGAAAGTCAGACAGCGATGCGGGACAGAGGGGGAACGGCATGGATGCCAAGAAGGGGATCGTCGGGGCGGCGCTCTTCGGTGTGGTCGCGACGACGACGGGCTTCGTGGCCGCGACGTCCGCGACCGCGGCCACGGTCACCGAGACCAGGATCGTGACGGCCGGCGAGGACACCTACACCTCCAGCACCCGCAGGACGGCGAACTTCGGCGCCGCCGACAAGCTGGTGGTGGGCCGGTCCGGCAGCGAGACCCGGGTGTCCTATCTGAAGTTCACCGTCCCGGCCCTGCCCGCCGGCGCCACGGTCAAGATGGTCGGCCTCAAGCTCCCGCTGGAGAGCAAGCCGATCGCGGCGAAGCTCAGCCTCCACGCCGTTCCCGGCTCGTGGGCCGAGGCCAAGGTGACCGCGGCGAACGCGCCGGCCACCTCGGTCGCGCTCCGCACGATCACCCCGAAGGCCACCGACACGGTGCTCTCCTTCGACCTGTCCACAGTGGTCAAGAAGGCCGGCGTGTACGCGTTCGCGCTGCGCTCGGCCTCCACCACCGCGGTCACCCGGCTGCGTTCGGTCGAGTACGGCGACGACAAGACCGGCGGCCCCGAGCTGGCCGTGACGTACACCCGTACCACCTCGACACCGACCACCGCGCCGACCACCGCGCCCACGACGGCGCCCACGACCGCGCCGACCACGCCTCCCGCCACCGCGCCGACCACGGCTCCCACCACCGCGCCGACCACGGCTCCCACCACCGCGCCCACGACGGCCGCACCCACCACCAGCGCGCCGTCCACCGGCGAGTGCGCGACCGACGCCCTGCTGGTCCCCTCCTGCGGCGTGCTCTGGGGCGCGGCCGCCGGCGGCTTCACCGACACCCCGCGCGACCAGGCCCTCAAGTCCTGGGAGTCGCTGACCGGCCGCACCGCGACGATCTACCACACGTACCACAAGGGCGACGAGATGTTCCCGACCGCCGCCGAGATCGCGATGACCCGCGACGCCGCCAAGCCGCGCGTGCTGCTGCTCAACTGGAAGGTCGCCTACAACACCACGTGGGCCAAGGTCGCGGCCGGCGGCCAGAACGCCCGGATCGACAAGTGGGCGGCGTACGTCAAGAAGAACTACGGCACCCAGAGGTTCTTCCTGGCGCTGCACCACGAGCCGGAGAACGACGTCAACGCCACCGTCGGCTCGGGCATGACCGGCAAGGACTACGCGGCCATGTACCGCTTCGTCATCGAGCGTCTGCGCGCCGCGGGCGTGACCAACATGGTCAACGTGCTGGCCTACATGGGCAACGAGAAGTGGATGGCGCAGTCCTGGTGGAAGGACCTCTACCCGGGTGACGACGTCGTCGACTGGATCGGCCTGGACTCCTACGTCAGCGTGGAGAAGGGCTACTACCACTACGGCGACATGGGCGACATCCTCGACCGTCAGCCCAGCGGCGGCGGCCTCGGCTGGTACGACTACATGGTCAAGAACCACCCGGCCAAGCCCATCATGGTCGCCGAGTGGGGCATGTACCACCGCGTGAAGTACCCGACCGACAAGGCGCCGGCCTTCAACACCGTGAT
>NZ_JBFAZH010001467.1:0-1670 GCF_040681735.1 Actinoplanes sp. NPDC051633
GGTGGACTCCTGTCCTGCGGAGTCCACGTGGATGGTGAAGGGTCCGAATGTGGGTTGGTCGCTCATGGCGCCTCCTTAATCACCCAGGCCACCAGTAGCAACCCGCGAAACGGCGGTCAACCGGAGTGGCGCCTTCGCGACAGCTCCGGCGGATAATTGAGTAGGCGAAGCGGTGGACGAGTAGGACGGTCTGATGAGTTCTGCAGTGCTCGATCTGTTGAGCGGTTACTTCTCCCCGGAACTGCTCGAGGAGCGGCCCATCATGCGCAGCAGCCTCCATCACGGCGGTCCAGCCGGGGTCGAGACGACCAGGGCCGACTTCAGAGATCTGCTCGCCGGCCGGGGCATGACGCACGACGACTTCTACCGGGCGACGATGACCTACTTCCCGGACGATGAAAGCCTCTATCGTGAGCTGGAGGACGCCTATCGGTTCTTCTTCGACGAGGAGCCACCCACGGCGATGAGGGGTTGAGCGTGGTCGAGAACGTCCGCGAGACCGACGCGGGAGACTCGGGCAAGGCACGCCGGGTGCCCGATCCCACGGCCGGCTCCGACGACCGCGGGTCGCAGGTCGACGAGCACGCGGCCATGCGCCAGACCGTCGCCCGTGAATACGCCGACGCGCTCGGCAAACGCTACGAACCGCCGAGCGAGGAGCCGGAGGCCGCGGAGAAGCCGACGTTCGAGAACGTCGAGATCGACAAGCGCAAGATCTCCGAGTACGTGATGAACGCCGAGCACCCGCAAGGACAGCACAAGTTCCGCGTGATCAACTCGGCCACCGGCCTGGGCGCCAACGACACCGACCAGATCGAGAAGCAGATCCGCGAGGGCGTGAAGAACGGCACGCCCGTGGCGGGCAAGAGTGATCAGTACGGTCAACGCTGGAGCGTCGACGTTCCGGTGACGGGGCCGGCCGGGACAATGACGGTGCGGACCGCGTGGATCGTGGAGCCGGGCGGGGACAAGCCGCGACTGGCCACCGTTTCGTTCCCGCCGAAGGGCAAATGAGGAGAGACCGTGAAACTGTTCGACGTGGTACGGCTGACCAGCGATCTGCCGGAGGAGGGCCTGCAGGCGGGTGCCGAGGGCACGATCATCGAGGTGTACGAGACGCCCGAGCCCGCGTACGAGGTGGAGTTCACCGACGGCACCACGGTCGCCGTCAAGCCGGAGCTGCTCAGCCCTCGCTGACGACGGGTCAGATCTCGTCGAGGCGGGGGTCGCCGTCCGGAGGCCGGATCACACAGAATTCGTTGCCCTGCGGGTCGGCCAGGACCACGGTCAGGAAGCCCTCGTCGTCGTGCGCGGGAGCGATGACGGTTGCTCCGGCCGCGACCAGGCGCCGCACCTCGTCGTCGACATCGCGCACCTGCAGGTCGAGGTGCATGCGGTTCTTGCCGCCCTTGGGTTCGGGCACCTGCTGCAACAGCAGATCGGGCCACCGGCCGCGCGGGTCGGTCAGCCGGACGTACGGCGACCCGAACGGGCCGCGGCGATAGCCCAGGGCGGAGGCCCAGAAATCGGCCAGCGCATCGGCGTCGTCGCAGTCCAGCACCACCACTAAACGCATCGGTCTCTCTCAGCCGAAGACCAGGCAGAACGGATGCCCCGCCGGGTCGGCGAACACCCGGAAACCCGATTCGCGCTCGGCCGGCAGACGCTTG
>NZ_JBFAZH010001468.1:0-1669 GCF_040681735.1 Actinoplanes sp. NPDC051633
GCTGGCCGAGACGCTGTCGCTCGAGGTGGTCGCCGAGGGCGTCGAACTGCCTGCGGAGGAGCAGCTGCTGATCGCGGCCGGCTGCACGCTCGGACAGGGATTCCTGTTCGCCCGCCCGATGCCCGAAGTGGATACTCGGCAGCGCATTGTGGACGAGGCGATGGCCGCCCGCCGGTGAGGGTTGCATCTCATACAGCGGTCTTCCATGGGCATTACAGCCATCCGTCTGCCTAGCATCGGGACATGGCGATCCCGAACAGGCGTAACGGCTCCAGCGCGGCCACGGCGGCGTACGACAGCATCGCCTCGCTCTCCAGTGCGGGACTGTGGGATCAGGTCATCGACGAGGTCGACGGCCGCCGGATCCGGATCGGCGGCGACTGGTTCATCGACTACGCGTCGTGCAACTACCTCGGGTTCGACCTCGACCCGCAGGTCATCGACGCGATCGACGATCAGGTGCGCCGGTGGGGCACCCATCCCAGCTGGTCCCGCATGCTGGGCAGCCCCCGGCTCTACCCGATGATCGAGGAACGCCTCACCGAGCTGCTCGGTGCGCCCGACACCCTGGTGCTGCCGACGATCAGCCAGATCCATCTCTCGGTCATCCCGGCCCTGGCCGGCACCGGCCACATCTTCCTGGACTCGCGGGCGCACCGGACGATCTACGACGGGTGCGTGCACGCGCGCGGCCTCGGGGCGACGGTCCATCGCTTCCGATCCGGTGATCTCGAGCACCTGTCCGAGCTGCTGCTGGACCTGCCGGCCGGCAGTGACGCGCTGGTCTGCATGGACGGCGTCAACAGCATGACCGGCAACACCCCCGACCTCGATGCGTTCGCCCGCCTGTGCCGGCGACACGGAGCCACGCTGTACGTCGATGACGCGCACGGCTTCGGCATCATCGGAGAACGCGCGTCCGGCGAGAGCTCGCCGTACGGCAGCCGGGGCAACGCCATCGTGCGCCATTACGGGCAGAGCTACGACAACGTCGTCCTGGTGGGCGGTTTCTCCAAGGCGTACTCGTCCATGCTGGCCTTCGTCGCCTGCCAGACCCCGGTCAAGGAGTACCTGAAGATCGCGGCGCCGACCTACCTCTACTCGGGGCCGGTCCCCACGGCCTCGCTGGCCACGGTCCTGGCCGGCCTCGACGTCAACGAGGCGCGCGGCGATGCGATCCGCGCCGACCTGTACAGCAAGAGCCGCCGGGTGCTCGACCACCTCGACGGGCTGGACGTGCACACGCCCAACGCGTCGGGGTTCCCGCTGATCGAGATCCCACTGAACGATCCGGACGCGCTGTTACCGACCGCCCGTACCCTGCTCGATCACGGCCTGTACACCACCCTCGCGCCCTATCCCGGTGTGCCGCGGGACCAGGTCGGATTTCGCATCCAGATGACCGCCGCGCACAGCGACGAGCAGATCGATGATCTCCTCACCGCGTTGACCGCGCTCGCCGCGTCGGCCTTGCTACGCCGGTCCTGACAGGTCCCGGAGCCAATGTGCGCAGCGGATCGGGCGACCCTCGTAGTCGAGGTCGCAGTCGTCGAGCCGGCGGAAGCCCAGTTTCGCCAGCACCGCGTTCGACGCCCGGTTGTCCACGCCCGGAAACGAGTGCAGTTCCCGGACGCCGGCGCTCATCACCCGAGGCAGCAGCATGTTGACC
>NZ_JBFAZH010001469.1:0-1668 GCF_040681735.1 Actinoplanes sp. NPDC051633
GGACCGCGTCGGCGTCGCCGCCGAGCAGCGGCGCCGCCTCGGTGAGGTACGCCGCGTACAGCGGCCGGGTCGCGCCCGGCGCCGTGTACTCGCGTTCCAGGCACTCCTCGAGGCGGGGCAGCACCCGGTCGAGGTGCCCGTCGAAGCGTCTCGCCCAGCCTGCGCGCCCACGCAAGTCGCCGAGCTGTTCGGCGAGCTTCGCCATGCCGCTGAGCCCGAAGTTCACGTCGAAGCTGTTGCCGAGGACGGGACCGGTGAGGTGCCCGACCGTCAACCGGACCGCCCGCCGCACGGCCGAGGGCAGGTCGACCGCGACGGTCGCCGCGTCGTCGCCGACGACGAGGCGGTGGTGGCGGCCCTTGCGGTGGCCTGTCCACGCGGCGACGAACCCGTCGTCGGCGATCTCGTGGACGCCGCGGCCGTCGTCGACCGACACGGTGGCGTCCCCGGCGGCCTTGACGACGACGCCGTACGGTTCGGCAGCCGTCCACGGGTGCGCGTCACTCTGCCAGGGCAGCCGGGTCCGGTCGACGGTGCAGTACACCGGCCGGTCGGCCAGGAGCACCCGCAGGTCGGTCATCGCCTTGGCGGCGCTCGTCGAGTGGCGCTGGTCGTAGGGCAGGCCGAGATGATCCAGCGCGGTCGGCAGCCACGGGTCGGGGTGGTGCTGCGCCACGATCGTCATCGTCGGATGCCCGGTGTAGGCGAACGTCGCGTACAAGAACCCGATTCCACCGGCCAGTCCGGCGATCATGGCTTCCGAGTACGGCCGGCCGGTGTGCGGCGCGTTCACGCCCGCCTGCCCAAGCATCCCCGCCAGCAGGGTGCTGTCGCGGTGGCCACCGACCGGTGCGGTGCTCCGGCCGGTCACCTGCCGGTGTGCCGTCATGTACGACTCGCCGGTACGCGCCGCGCGGTCGCGCACCAGCTTCTTGAGATTGCGTTGCTCGGTCATCGCCGATCCTCGTCCGGGCACACCACCGACGAGCCGTCACCCACGCTGTCGCACGCCGGTCGCCGCCCACGAGTCGGTAGCGGTTCCGAGCGCCCGCGACGGCACGGTGGCCACCTTCGCCTCCACGCAGCCGGCGGGCGTGGGCCACCGGTCAAGGAGGTACGGCGTACGAGCGACGCCACCGGCGATCATAGCAGCGACTTGAGCGTCCGAGCATCCGCGATCATCCAAGCCACGCGAAAGCAACCGAATCCGGCTGGGTCCAGCGCTGTCCGCGCGCGGCGCGAGATCCGACGGTCAATGGAGCAGCAATTGTGCACGCGCCGGTTAGCGGTCTCGGGCCGACACCCGTGCTCCACTGTGGCTTTCCAGTCGATGCGTCTTCTTCGGCCCGCTTTCGGTGCTGCCAGATGTGATGGGCACACCTACCGAACCGAAGGATGTGAGCACATGCGCCGCACGATCACACTAGGCCTGGGAATCGCGGGCCTCACCGCTGCCGCCGCAGCTGCCGTCGGCGGAACAGCCTGGGCGGCCGGCGGCACCGGCGACACTCCGGCGCCGCCCTCGACGCTGATTGTGTCCGACGCGGCCACCCCCGACACCGGCAGCGCACCGGTCCGCGACTGCCCGGAGAAGTCCGGATCGCAGCCATCAGGCCCCGCGGAAACGGCCGGCGACACCCTGTGAGATCGGACCCGGGCCCGGCTCCT
>NZ_JBFAZH010001470.1:0-1668 GCF_040681735.1 Actinoplanes sp. NPDC051633
GAGTCGATCCGGTCGACGCCCAGGCGATCGAGCGAGCGGCGGATCTCCTCGCGCGCGCCGCGGTAGGTCCGCTCACCGGTCTTGGTCGCCAGGAAGAACTCGCCGGGGCGGCGGCGCAGCCAGGTCGCCACCCGCAGCTCCGCGTCGCCGTATCCGGCGGCGACGTCGATGTGGTTGACGCCGTGCCGCACGAGCACATCGAAGGCGCGGTCCGCCTCTGTCTTGGTGACGCTGCCGAGCGCCGCCGCACCGAAGATCACACGGCTCGACTCATGCTCGGTCGCGCCGAACGGCATCCGGGGAATCATTTCGGCAGCCTAACCCGGGCGCGGCGGACCGGCTCGGCTCAGCCGGCGCCCGGCCCGGTATCCCGGCCCAGCCCATCCGCCTAGCAACCTAGGACGCTTTAGGGATGGTGACGGCCGTAGCCTCGGATGCTCCGAGATGAGCGAGCCGGGTGGAGGAACAATGGCGGTGCGGTCACTGGGCTGGCTGGGAGTGCGGACGCCGGCCGCCGACGCGATGAGTGCCCTCTATCGCGACGTGCTGGGCCTCGAGGTGATCCTTGAGCGGCCGGGAGCGGCGTGGTTCCGGACGCAGGACGGCACCGAGGTGCACGTCTACGGGCCGGAGGACGAGTTCCACGAGTTCTTCGGGACCGCGCCGGTGGTCGGGCTGGCCGTGGACTCCTTCCGGGACACGCACGCCGCTCTGGCCGCGGCCGGTGTCGAGTTCCTCTATCCCGAGCCGCAACGCGCCGACGGCCGCGCCTGGCAGCACTTCCGCGCGCCGGACGGCAACGTCTACGAGATCATCGGATCGGACGACCTGTGATCCGGTGACTCACGGCCGGCGCCCCACGATGTAGGCCACCTTCCAGCCCGGGCGGGTGAGCAGCAGGCTGTTCGCGCCGCCGCTGTGGTCGGCGTCCACGGCGACGATGCGGTCGGCGGCGACGGCGACGTCGTACCCGCCGATGCCGTTGGTCCCGGTGTAGACCGCGGCCGGGGCGGCGCCGGAGCCCTTGCGGTAGATGCCGACGAGCCGGCCGCCGGGGCGGTAGAAGACCAGGTGGTCGAGCTTGCCCGTGTAGTCGTAGTCGTACGGCGTGACCAGGTCGCGGGTGTTGCTCAGATCGAAGCCCGGCAGGCCGGTGAAGCTCGACCAGGCCGTGGTGAACGACGTGCCGGCGGTGTGCCGGATCACGAACGCGATCCGGTGCCCGGGCCGGTAGGCGAGCAGCGCGTCGAGCTTGCCGGTGCGGTCGTAGTCGAACGGCACGATCCGGTCGGCGGCGGTGGCCAGGTCGAAGCCGCCGATCCCGGTGCTGCTGGCGGTGACCGTGCCGAAGCCGGCGCCGGACCGGCCGAGGACGAAGGCGATGCGGCTGCCCGGCCGGTACGCCAGGAAGTGGTCCACCTTGCCGGAGTGGTCGTAGTCGAACGCCACCACCTGATCCTGGGCCAGCGCGAGGTCGAAGCCGCCGATGCCGGTGCGGCTGGTGTGGACCGCCGTGAACCCGGTGGCGGTGTGCTTGACGACGTAGGCGATCCGGTGCCCGGGCCGGTAGGCGAGCATAAAACATTTTAATTCTTTGAGTTATTTCTATATAGTATCAAGACAAGAAGAAACTCGTTTTCAACTCGTTTCAAAAACCTTTCAAAAACC
>NZ_JBFAZH010001471.1:0-1662 GCF_040681735.1 Actinoplanes sp. NPDC051633
CTCACCGTGTGGTACATCTCCTCGGCGCTGCTGATGTCGTTGTTGCGCAGCGTGAGATCCCAGTACATGGTCACCGTGTCGTCGGCAGAGAAGTGCCGGCTACGGGTGTTCTGGGTCTGGTGGGTGTAGTCGTTCGGGCCGTCTTCCTCGTGAATGTGCTGTTCGATCGTGACTTCGCGCCCGGCGGCGCAAGTGACGGTCATGTTGTAGCGGATGACCTTGTCGCCGTTGGCCGGATTGATGTGGTCGAAGACCGGGCGCTCCGGGTCCACGGTGCATCCCCAGTTCGTGGTCGAGGCCTCGGCCGAAGCGATGCCCGCGAACGGCACGGCCGCCGCGACGAGGGCGACCAGAGCCAGCCGGGCAGGGCTGATTGCAGGGAACTTCATGACGTCCTCCGTGTGCTGATGGGCCGCGGTCGCGGCGCCGAGAGCACAGTGCGGCAGGGGCATCAGCGTGGCGTCACAACGCGATCAGCGCCGGTTGTGGGGCCGCCACAGGCCGACCGCAGCCCATGCCGCCCGAATAAAACCAATGAGGACTCTTGAAATTCGCGGCCATCACGGGCACGCTCTCATTAACGCAAACTTGTGCTAGCGAAAATGGCGGCGGATGACGATGGTGGCGCGACCTGTGCCGGCCGGACGGAACAGGATCTGCCCGGCGATCGCATCCTCGGCCTGCCGAGCCGCCCCGGGCGGCGGCGCCGCCCAGGCGTGGTGGTCGAATCCCACCACCTGTGCATGAGCTTTGCGGCGTCCAGGCCATCGGCGCGATGACGTGACCGGCCTGGGCTTCAGCCGAATGGGAAACGACAGGGAGGTCAACCCATGCACAGACCCAACTCCGGCACGCCCTTGCGGGTGTCGGTCATCGTCCTCGCCGTCGGAGCCTTGGTGCTCGTCGGCAGCCCGGCTCAGGCACTCGGATGGACCACCATCGCCAGCCCCAGCGAGGTGCCGGGCAACAACCTGCTGTACGGCGCCGACTCGTCCGACGCGCGCGACGTCTGGGCCGTGGGGGTGGTCTATCCGCCGCTCGGCGGCAGCTCGCACGGCCTGGCGCTGCGGTACGACGGGACGGCCTGGCGATCGGTCCCGGGCACTGGCCTGCCCGGCAACGACACACTCCATGGCGTCGATGCGGTCTCGGCCGGCGACGTCTGGGCGGTCGGCGAACATCGCGCCGGGATCGGCAGTTACGAAACCCTGGCGGTCCACTGGAACGGGACGAGGTGGACGCGGGAACCCACCCCGAACGGCAACCCCGCCAGCATGAACAACGTCCACGGCGTCGCGGCCACGGGCGGCACGGTGTGGGCGGTCGGCACCTATGTAGACCCGGCGTCGCCGATCAACCGGCGGAAGCTGATCCTGCAGCGCGCGGACGGCACCTGGCGAGTGTCCGCCGCACCGACAGTGGCGAGGTACGAGAGTCTCGCTGCCGTCGACGCCACCGGACCGGCGGACGTCTGGGCGGTCGGCTCGGCCACCGCCGACATCAACAGCGCGCCGCTGAGGCCGCTCGCCTTGCGCTGGAACGGCGCCGGGTGGGTCTCGATGACGCTTCCGGCCCCGGCCGGCACCGCACTGACCGGCGTTGACGCGCGGACGCCTGGCGACGTGTGGGCGGTCGGGTCAACCTCCGGCGCCACCGGCCGGC
>NZ_JBFAZH010001472.1:0-1661 GCF_040681735.1 Actinoplanes sp. NPDC051633
ACCACGTGGCCCGCGGCGCTCGCCGCCGAGCCCGCGGCCCCGGGTAACGAGCCCGCGGCCCCGGGCAACGACATCGACCTGCTCGACCTGGGCGTCTTCAAGCTGCGGGGCTTCGACGACGCCGAGCGGTTGTTCCAGCTGGTCGCTCCCGAGCTGGAGCGGAACTTCCCGCGGCCGCGCACCCCCGGCGCGCCGACCAACAACCTGCCGGCGCCGGTGACGTCGTTTCTGGGCCGCCGCGCTGAGATCCGCGACCTGACCGAGCTGATCGGCCCTCACCGGCTGGTCACCGTGGCCGGTGCCGGCGGCGCGGGCAAGACGCGCCTGGCTCTGGCGGCGGCGGAGATGCTGCTGACCGGGTACCCGGACGGGGTCTGGCAGGTCGACGCCGCGGCCACGCCGATGCCGGCGGCCGACGCGGTCGCCGCCGCGCTGGGGTTGCGCCCCGAGCCCGGGCGCCCGGTCCTCGAAACCATCGCCGAGCAGTGCGCCGGGCACCGGATGCTGCTGGTCGTCGACACGTGCGACGCGCAGCCGGGAGCCGTCGCCGATGTGGTGCGGAAGCTGCTGGCGACCTGCCCCCGGGTGGACGTGCTGACCACCAGCCGGCAGCCGCTCGGGATCGCCGGCGAGGTGGTCTGGCGGATCCCGCCGATGGCCGCCGCCGACGCGTTCGAGCTGCTCATGGCCCGGACGACCGAGGCGAGGGGCGGTCGCGTCCCGGCCCGGGAGGAGCACGCCGACCTGGCCCGTGTCGTCTCCGGGCTGGACGGGTCGCCACTGGCGGTCGAGCTGGCCGCCGCCCGGCTGCGGCTGCTCTCCGGCGGGCAGCTCGCCGGGCGGCTGGACGACCCGGTCGGTGCGCTGGACGCGGGCCGTGCCGGCGCCACCGACCGGCACGGCAGCATGACCGCCAACCTGGACTGGTCCTACCGCACGTTGAGCAGCCGAGCCGGCGGCCTCCTGCAGCGCCTCTCGGTCTTCGCCGGGCCGGTCGACCTCGCCGCGGTCGAGTGGTGCGGCGACGACACGCTCGCCGGCCTCACCGAGCTGGCCGACAAGTCGCTGGTCGAGGTGCTGCCGGGGCCGAGCGTCCGGCTTCCGGCGACGATCCGCGGGTACGCGAACCGCCACCTGGTCGCCGCCGGTGGCGAGGGGGCCGCCCGCGACCGGCACGTCGCCTGGGCGCTGCACACCCTGGACGGTGTGGCGGTGGACGTCGACGGTCAGCCCAGGACGGTTTCCCTCACCGAGCTGGCTCCCCATGTGGCCGAGTGGCAGGCGGCGCTGCGCTGGGCGGCCACCGACGGCCACGTGCGCTCCGGGCTGCGGCTGGCCCAGGCCCTGGACCCGTGGTGGCGCGAGCACGGCGGCGCCGGCGAGGGGCGCGACCTGCTCTACCGGCTCTACGGGCGGATGTCCGGCGAGCACATCGCACCGGCCGAGCTGGGCAGCGCGTACCTGGTGCACGCGGGCCTGGCCGGCGACCACGACGAGCGTGACCGTTTCCTGCGCCGCGCCGAGGAGGTCGCCCGCCGTGCCGACGATCCGGGGCTGCTCGTCCGGGCGCTCGCCGGGCACCGGGTCGGGCTGCTCGAGCGGCGCGACGAGGCGGGCCTTAACACTTTCAACAAAAAATGCGATAGATGGTGAGCATTTAG
>NZ_JBFAZH010001473.1:0-1661 GCF_040681735.1 Actinoplanes sp. NPDC051633
CGCCGAGCGCAGGAACCGCGTCGGGCGCAGGGCGAGCGCGTCGAGGGCGGTGCGAACCATGCAACGGACGCTACCGGGACGCCGCCCGCCGGACGGTAGTGCTGGGTATACCCCCGACTCTCGTCCTCGCGTGACTGTGCCCGGATCGCCGCGCCGGAACGCTGGTCGCCATGACCTCAGCACTCGAACTGCGCGGCGTCACCCGCGTCTTCGGCGCCGGCGACCGCGCGGTGACCGCCCTCGACCACGTCGATCTGTCCATCCCGCGCGGCAGCTGCACCGCGGTGATGGGCCCGTCCGGCTCCGGCAAGTCGACCCTGCTGCACTGCGCGGCCGGCCTGGACCGGGTCACCGGCGGCGACGTGGAGATCGGCGGCGTACCGCTCACCGGCCTCTCCGAGCGCCGCCTGACGCAGCTGCGGCGCTCCCGCGTCGGCTTCGTCTTCCAGGCCTTCAACCTGGTCCCCGCGCTGACCGCGGCGCAGAACGTGGCCCTGCCGATGCGCCTGGCCGGCCGCCGTCCCGCGCCGGGGGAGGTGAGCGCGATGCTCGGCGAGGTGGGTCTCGCGGACCGCGCGGAGCATCGGCCCTCCGAGCTCTCCGGCGGTCAGCAGCAGCGGGTGGCGATCGCCCGCGCCCTGGTCAGCAGGCCGGCTGTGCTGTTCGCGGACGAGCCGACCGGCGCGCTGGACGCCGCTTCCGGCCGGGAGGTCCTGCGGCTGCTGCGGGCGGCGGTGGACCGGCACGGGCAGACCGTGGTGATGGTGACGCACGACCCGTTCGCCGCGGCACACGCCGACCGGGTGGTCTTCCTCCGCGACGGTCGTGTGGTCTCCACATCGGAGGGACCGCTGGCCGCGCAGGAGATCGCGGTTCGGACGGCGGCTCTCGAGGACCGGGCGGGGGTCCTGCGATGAGCCTCGCGTGGCGGATGGTGCGGCATCGGTTCGCCGGCTTCGCCGGCACGTTCCTCGCGATCGTGGCGGGGGTCGCGGTCGTCTGCGGCGCCGTCACCCTCTGGGCGTCGTCCCAGCCACAGACCCCCGCCAGGTACGCGCACAGCGCCGTGCTCGTGCAGTCACCGGAGTCCGGTGTGGACGACGCCGGCCGACCGTCCCGCCGCGCGTGGACCGCCGGCGAGGCCCGCGCGCTGGCGGCGGAACTCGACGACCTTCCCGGCGTGACCACGGCCGTCCCGGACCCGGCGTTCTACGTGCAACGGCTCGTGTCCGGCCGCCCGGCCGGAGACCCGGAGCGTCGCGACGACGGGCACGCGTTCTCCTCGGCGGCGCTCGGCGGATACCGCCTCACCGCGGGCCGCCCGCCGGCCCGCCCCGGCGAGGTCGCCCTGGACGGCCTGCCACCGGGCGCCCGCGTCGACGTCCTGACCGCGGCCGGCCCGGCCACCTGGACGGTCACCGGAACGATGGCCGGTCCCGGCTTCTACGTCGCCGACGCGGTGGCGGCCCGGATGTCCGCCGGGGTTCGGATGATCGGCCTGGTCGTCGACGGCGATGCGACGCCGGTCGCCGCGGCGGCCTCGGCCCGGGGCGGGCCTGACGCCGTGCGCCGCGGCGTCGGGCGGGCCGCCGCCGAGCCGGAGGGCGTGAGCCGGATCCGGTGGTTCGGCGCCCCGCTCAAGATCGCGATGGTCGCCCGCG
>NZ_JBFAZH010001474.1:0-1658 GCF_040681735.1 Actinoplanes sp. NPDC051633
GGTCCGGGTGGTCAACGTCGTCGACCTGATGACCTTGGTACGCCCGAAGGACCACCCGCACGGCATGAGCCCCACGCTGTTCACCGAGCTGTTCACCGACACGGTCGACGTGGTGTTCTCGTTCCACGGCTACCCGGGCGCGATCCACCAGCTGGTGCACGGCCGGCCCGACGCCGACAGGTTCCGGGTGCGGGGCTTCATCGAGCAGGGCACCACGACGACGCCGTTCGACATGACGGTGCGCAACAGGGCGTCGCGCTACCACCTGGTGATGGACGCGATCAACAACGCGAAGCGGCTGCCGCGCGGCGCGAGCGACCTGAAGCAGTGGTGCGAGCGCCAGCTCGAGAAGCACGAGACGTACGTGGTCGAGCACCTGGAGGACATGCCGGAGGTCCGTGACTGGAGCCTCGGCGACTGGGCGGAACGAGGCTGACCCAACCGCGCAGGAAAGGCGAGCCCGGCTGGGACGGGCCCTGGTGCTGTGCGCGCCGACGGCCGAGACTGTCAGTCATGGCGGTGCTCGGCGACGTCATCGACGACCGGCGGCGGCAGGGCTTCGTCGGCCGTGCCACTCAGCTGACCGGCTTCGACGACGCGCTCGCCGGCCGGTCGGCCCGCCGCGTGCTGTTCGTGCACGGGCCGGGCGGGGTCGGCAAGACGACGCTGCTGCTGCACCTGCGCAGCCGGGCCCGGCGGGCCGGCCGGGCCGCGGTCTATCTCGACGGCCGCGACATCGACCCGTCGCCGGAGGGTTTCGCGCAGGCAGCGCGGGCCGCGGATACGGCCGGCGGCGGGGTGCCGGTGCTGCTGGTCGACGGGTACGAGGAACTCGCGCCGATTGACGGCTGGATGCGCCGCGAGTTGCTCCCCGCCCTGCCCGAGGACGGGGTGTTGGTGCTCGCCGGCCGGGCGCCGCCGGCACCGGAGTGGCGCAGCGACCCGGGCTGGCGGGCGGTGGTCGCCGTACATCCGCTCGATGTCTTCGACGAAGCCGACAGCGCCGAGCTGCTGGACCGGACCGGCGTCGCCTCGGCCGACCGCGACCGCATCCTGCGGCTGGGCCGTGGACATCCCCTCGCTCTGGCCCTGCTGGCCGACGCGGCGCTGGCCGGTGCCGTGCCACGCAGCCTCGCCGACGCTCCGGACCTGATCTCGGCGCTGGTGGCCGGCCTGGTGCGGGACGCGCCGTCCGACGCGCACCTGGCCGGCCTGGCCACCTGCGCCAAGGCCCTGCTGACCACGGAGGACCTGCTGCGCCGCACGGTCGGCGAGGCGGCCGCGCCGCAGGTGTGGGCATGGCTGCGCGACCGCCCGTTCGTCACCGTCCGGCCACAGGGTCTCGCGCCGCACGACCTGACCCGCGAGGTCCTGGAGGCGGAGTTCGAGCGGCGCTCGCCCGACCGCTACCGGGAGCTTCACCGGGTCGTGCACGACTACGTCGTGGCGAGCCTGCGCTCCGGCACCGGCATGAACCGTCAGCTGCTTGCCCAGCACCTGGCGCACCTGCACCGGGAGGGCCCGTTCGCCGCTCAGTTCCGGGCGATGCGGTCGCAGGGTTCGGCCGCGGTGGTCCCGGCCCGGCCCGAGGAACTGCCCGGCATCGTCTCCCACATCGGAGACCATGTCGGCCCGCAGTCGGCCCCCTAAGCCCGCGC
>NZ_JBFAZH010001475.1:0-1657 GCF_040681735.1 Actinoplanes sp. NPDC051633
GGGGATCTTGCTCACCGGGGCGGCCGTTTGGTTGCTCGTGCGGGCCGCCGAGCTGCCGCCCGTGCTGACGCTCTCCGCGGCCGTCGTGCTCGTGCGTGGGAGCGCGGTCGCGCGGCCGCTGCTGCGGTATGCGGAGCGGCTCGTCGCGCATCAGGTGGCGTTCGGGCGGCTCGGGGTGCGGCGGGCGGCTGTCTACGCCGGGTTGGTGCCGCGGGTGCCGGGGCCCCGGGTGCGGCGGCGTGGTGAGTTGCTCACCCGCGTCGTGGACGATGTGGACGCTGACGTCGACGGCTTGCTGCGCGGGGTGTTGCCGGCGGTGGCCGCGCTGCTGGCGGCGGCCGTGGCGGTTGCCGTCGTCGCTGCCGTCCGGCCGGTCGCCGCGGTGCCGCTGATCGCCGGGATCGTCGTCGCCGGAGGGGTGGCGCCCGCGCTCGGTGTGTGGCTGGAGGCGCGGCGGGAAGCGGTCACCGGGCAGGCCCGGGCCGAGATGCGCGACGCGGTGGTGGAGACGGTCGACGGGCTGGAAGAGGTGCGGTCGCTGGGCGTACCCGTGGAGCGCAGCCGCCGCCTGGCCCGCACCGAAGCGCTGGCGGCGCGCGGGGCCGGTCTCGCCACCGCGATCGGCCATCTCGGCTGGGGCCTCGCGGTGGCCGGGGCGGCGGTGCTGCTCGCACCGGCTGTCGGGCTCGACCGGGAGTGGGCCGCCGTGCTGCTGCTGGGCATCGTGGCGCTGGCCGAGCCGATGGCAGTGCTGCCGGACGCCGCGCTGGCCCACCGCCGCGCGGTCGCCGCCCGCCGCCGCCTCGCCACCCTGACCGGCGACCCGCTGCCGGCACGGCCGCGACACGACCAGCCCGCCGGGGCGCGGCCGGTCGACGGCTCCGTGCGGATACGCGGGCTGGCCGCCGGGTGGGACCGGGCGGCCTTTCAAGGGTTGCGGCTCGACGTCCCGGCGGGTGGGGCAACAGTCGTGCTCGGGCCCTCCGGCAGTGGGAAATCCACCCTCGCCGCGGTGCTGGCCGGCTTCCTCGACCCGCGTGCCGGCAGCGTGCGGATCGGCGGCGTGGACCTCGCGACCCTCGACGAGGCCACGCTGCGCGGGACCGTGGCCCTCGTCGGGGACGAGACCGAGCACGTCTTCGCGTCGACCGTCCGGGAGAACCTTCGCATCGCCCGGCCCGGGGCCACCGACGCCGAGCTGGAGGCGGTGCTGCGAAGGGTCGGCCTGGACGGCTGGGGCAAGACCCTCGACACCCGGCTCGGCAGCGGCGGGTCGACGCTGTCCGGCGGGCAGCGCAAGCGCCTCGCCACCGCCCGCGCTCTGCTTGCCGACCCGCTGTTGCTGATCCTCGACGAGCCCACCGAGGGACTCGACGAGGCCGGCGCCGAGGTTCTCATGTCCGACCTGCTGAGAGCCGCACGAGAGAAGGCCGTGCTGGTGCTCACGCACCGCACCGACGGGCTACAGCCGGTGCCCCGTCGTCGCGTCCACATGATCGGGGATCTCGTCGTGCCGGTCGCCGACGGTGAGCGTGCCGGTGGGCTCGAACATCAAGATGGACGCGCCGGAAGGGGCGACCGGCTTGTGCTCGGTGCCCCTCGGTACGACGAAGACGCTGCCGCGCGGCAGGGTCACGCTGCGGTCGCGCAACTCGAT
>NZ_JBFAZH010001476.1:0-1657 GCF_040681735.1 Actinoplanes sp. NPDC051633
CCTCGAACGCGATCAGGGCCGCTCCGGCACGGAGATCGAGCTGATCAACGGCGGCGCCGCGCAGCGGGTGGCGGACCGCGCCTACCCGGGCGGGCGGCGAGTGCTGCAGACCGGGCAGCAGGGGACGCCGAACGGCACCGACGACTGGAAGGCCGGCATCTGGTCGGCCAGCGGGGTGCGCACGCTGCGGGCGTTCAACGCGACCGAGGGCGCGGCGATCGGCGGCTGGTTCAAGCGGTCGATGGACGGCCCGGCGGCCGGCTTCAACGCGATCGGGCTGGCCGGCGTGCTCACCGGCGACTCCGACGGGCACGCCGTGCGGGCGCTGCTCGAGCTGATCGACGTCAACGGCACGCTGCGGCTGGTCGCGCTCGGCCGGCGGCTCGACGGCGGCAACTCGCAGACCTTCGCGGCCGACGCGGACTGGCGCACGCTGCTGCCCAAGGACGAGTGGGTGCACCTGACCGCCACGTTCGACTTCGACGCCGGCACCATGGCGCTCTATCGCAACGGCCGCCCGGTGGCCGGCTTCTACACCCGCGCCGACGACCCGTGGCTGGTCGCCGGCCCGGGCCCGCACGCGACCACCGCCTCCGATCCGCGTGGCATCAAGATCGGTGGCAGCTTCCCCTGGCAGGGCTCCGCGGACCGCAACCCGTGCGACTGCCGGATGGACGCGCTCACGTTCTTCGGCCGATCGCTGTCCGCGCGTGAGGTCGCGAACCAGTACCGCTACATGACCCGGGGGTAGACATGTTGGGTAAGGCCGTCGTGGCCGCATCGATGTTGTTGTCCACAGTGGCAGGACCGGTGTACGACCCGGTCCCCACCGAACCCGAGACCTCGAAACTGGGCCTCGTCCTGGAGCAGTACGCACAGTTCCCGCAGTCCTTCGGCACCCCGCCGCCCACTGACCAGCGGCTCAACCGGATCGCCCGGATCAACACCATCATGGAGCTGCCCGACGGCTCGGGACGCCGGGCCGTCCCCGACCTGAACGGCAACCTCTACCTGGTGGAGAACGGCGTGCCGCACGTCTACCTCGACGTGGCCGCCGCCTTCGCCCCGGCGTTCTTCTCCGGCCGCGGCCTCGGGCAGGGCTTCGGGTACGTGACCTTCCACCCCGACTTCCGCCGCAATGGCGTCTTCTACACGATCCACACCGAGGACGCCACGAAGACCACGGCGGTGCCCGACCACCAGCAGCCGAACTCCATCTTCCACGGCGTCATCAACGAGTGGACGGCGACCGACCCGGCCGCGGACACGTTCAGCGGCACCCACCGCGAGGTGCTGCGGATCGGCTTCGCCGGCCAGATTCACGGCATCCAGGAGATCAACTTCGACCCGACCGCGAAGCGCGGAGACGCCGACTACGGCCTGCTCTACCTGGCGGTCGGCGACGGCGGCCAGGGCGCCCGGAACACCGATCCGCAGAACCTCGCCATGCCGCACGGCAAGCTGCTGCGGATCGACCCGCGCGGCACCAACGCGCCGAACGGCCGATACGGCATCCCGCCGTCGAACCCGTTCGTCGGGCAGGCGGGCGCGCTGGGCGAGATCTACGCGTACGGCTTCCGCGACCCGCACCGCTTCAGCTGGGACCGGGCCACCGGCCGGCTCTACCTCGGGCACATCGGCGAGCACGCGGTCGAGG
>NZ_JBFAZH010001477.1:0-1654 GCF_040681735.1 Actinoplanes sp. NPDC051633
GAGCGTCGTAGGGCCGGAACGGCGACAGTCGCGCGGCCGTGCCCCCGCGTCCCCGCCGGCTGTCGAGGAACGCCCGGATGCGGGCCGGGAGGCCGGCCAGGCCGGTCGGCGCGAAGACGACCACGAGCACGATCACGGCGCCGTACGCCACCTGCGCGATCGTCGGGTGGTCGACCAGGGCCTCGCGGACCAGGGCCAGGCCGACGGCGCCGACGACACAGCCGATCAGGCTCTGCCGCCCGCCGATGATCACCATGCCGAGCAGGAGGAACATGTTGGCGATGCCGAACGATTCCGGGGCGACGTAGCGGATCAGCCCGGCGTACAGCACGCCGCCCACGCCCCCGTAGACGCTGGCCAGCAGGAAGGCGGTCATCCGCAGCAGCGGCACCTCGGCGCCGAGCGAGCCGGCGGCCAGCGAGTCGTCGCGCATCGCGCGCATCCGCCGGCCCAGTCCGGTGCGGACGACGAACAGACCGAACGCCAGCGCGAGCGCGAAGACGATCAGCTCCAGGTAGTAGTAGAGGTACTCGCTGGACAGGTCGACGCCGGGCAGGTCGGGCACCGGGATCGAGGAGATGCCCTCGGCGCCGCCGGTCACCTCGGCGTTGGTGACCCAGTTGGTGAAGGCCAGCGCGAGCCCGAGCGTGACGATGCCCAGGTAGTGCGATTGCACGCGCAGGGCCGGAGTGCCGACCACCAGGCCGATCGCCACGGTGGCCGCGATGGCGAGTACGGCGGACACCCAGAAGCCCAGGCCGGCCTTCGTGGTGAGGATCGCCGTCGCGTAGGCGCCGACGCCGAAGAACGCGACCTGGGCGAGGTTCACCTGACCGGCGACGCCCATGCAGAGGCCGAGGCCCACGGCCAGCACGGCGAAGATCAGGATCACGTTGACGACGTGGATCGCGTACGAGTCCAGACCGTACGGCAGCAGCCAGGCCGCGATGCCGATGAGCGCGACCAGCGCGATGGTCTTTCTCATGCCCGGTTCACCGTCCGCTCGCCGAAGACGCCGGTCGGGCGCACCATGATGATCACCGTGAAGACCAGGAAGGTGACCAGTTCGGAGTAGCCCTGGAAGTGCCCGGCCGTGAAGGAGTCGAGGATGCCGATCGCGAGCCCGCCGACGATCGCTCCCGGGATGCTGCCGAACCCGCCCAGGATCGCCGCGGCGAAGCCCTTGATACCGAGCGCCCCGCCCAGTGCGGGGCTGACGTAGAGCAGCGGACCGACCAGCCCGCCGGCCAGCGCGGCGAGGCCCGCGCCGATCATGAAGGCGATCGCATTACTGCGCCCGACGTGGATGCCGACCGCGGTGGCCGCCTCGTGATCCATCGCCACCGCCTGCATCGCGGCGCCGCGCTTGGTGCGCGAGAGGAAGAGCACGAGCAGCACGGTGGCCACCGCCGCGATGGCCAGCACCACCAGGTCGTAGGTGCGGATGCGCAGGCCGAAGACGTCGAGCGGGGCGGAGGGTACGGGCGACGGCACGGCCCGCCCGGTCGCGCCCCAGATCATGATGATCAGCGCGTCCAGGACGATGCCGAAGCCGATCGTGCCGATCAGCATGAGGTCGAAGTCGCGGTTCTCCAGCGGGCGCAGCACCCGCTCGATGACCAGGCCGATGGCGCCGGTGAGGCCGAGCGCGATC
>NZ_JBFAZH010001478.1:0-1652 GCF_040681735.1 Actinoplanes sp. NPDC051633
GCCGCCTCGCCGAGCTGGCTCGCCGGCACACAGGCGCCGATCACCTGCAGGCCGTGGTGGTACTGCCGGTGCAGCTGACCGGTCATCGAGGCGACGGTGGCGGCGTGGCCGAGGACGAGCACGCGGTGCATGGCCCGGCCGTGCGAGCGGGCGCGGTGCAGCCGCTTACGTAACAGCCACCGGCCGAGCAGGGAGAGCGCGGTGGTCAGCACCAGCGCGATGAGCAGATAGCCGCGCGCGAGGTCGGCCTTGAGCACGTAGGACGCCAGTGCCATGCCCGCGATCAGGCGCACACCGGAGCGCAGAACGCGTTGGTACTCGTCGGTTCCGACGAAGAGCAGGCGTCTCTCGTACGCGTGCGACAGCGCGAGAAGCCCGAGCCACACCACCGGGATGATCGCGGAGAACAACAGGTACCACCGCGCATAGAGGTCACCCTGGAACCGCATCGCATAAGCGGACAGGGTGGCGATCAGCGTGGCGCCGAAGTCGATGACGAGAAGCCGCTTGACATAACGCGCCTCCCACACCCAGCGGTCGGCCAGCCGGCGTCCCGCGGCATCCCCGAGATCCCTGTCGGTGACGCCGTAGTACGAGGTGGTGGTAGTTGTAGTCGGTATCGATCCGGTGTCGGCGTCATCCGCCGTCATGTCCGTCGTCGTCACGACGCCCCTGCTTCAAGTGAGACCCCACGCCCACATGGCATAACTGTTCCCGCGCTGTTCCCTGCCCCGTCTTGTCGGCCGGCTCTTCCCGCAGCTTCCTGGCGGTGAACACTAGATGAGGCGCCGGAAAATACCAGCCCCTGGGTGCCAAATCTTTACCTTGGCCAAACACCCGGACTCGGTGGTAGCGCTCCCAATAGGACGTCACGAAAACGTGCATCAGGCATAGGCCACCATCATTTGTCCGGATGCGTCGCCGAAGGCATCGCACGCTAACACAGGACGGCCGACATCCACCCATCCCGGTCGATGAATTGTGACCTGACCCGGTTCACGAGGTTATTGATCAGCTGGAGAGTCCACTGAGGAGCCGGAGGGCGAGGGCGGGGCACCGGTCCACCGCGCGCTCGGCGTCGCGCCGCCGGGCCGGGGGGACGACCGGCTCGGGCGCGCCGTCGCGTGCCCGTGGATATCCCCATTCGTCCTCGGTGAGCAGCTCGGGTAGCAGCTCCGCGCAGAGGCCACGGCCGTCGCAGGCGGTCCAGTCGATGTGCAGGCGGGTGTCGCTCATCGGTGCTCCAGGCAATACCCGCTCAGATGCGCGGTGACGTCGGCGTCGAAGGTCGTCAGACCGCTTCTGATCAAGCGGGCTGTGCCGTCCGGGTGACGACAGGCTCCACGGCCGGTGACCAGCGCGGCGAGTCGCTCAACCTCGGCTCTTGTCGTCCGCCCGGCGGTGAGCGCGACCAAGGTGTCCGCGAGTCGCGGAAGTCCGTTGATGCACGGTCCGCACTGGCCGGCCACCTGACCTGCGAGGTAACCGGCGATCCGGGCGGTCTCCGCGAGCCCGCACCTCCCGGCCGGGAGCACGTGCACGACACCGGCGCCGGGCGTGCCACCGCAGGGACCCAGGCCGGCGCGACTCACCGGCAGCTCGGGGATCGCGGGCACCCAGGCGCCGTGGTAGCCGCCGACGAGCACCGCGCG
>NZ_JBFAZH010001479.1:0-1650 GCF_040681735.1 Actinoplanes sp. NPDC051633
GACGAGCCGCCCGGCCGCGTCGGCGGCACTGTTCCAGGTGGAGTGCCCGGCGTCGAGGTAGACCTTGGCCCCGGCCGCCTTGAGCGTCTGCGTGGCGGTGTGCAGGGCCTGGTTGCGGGCGGCGATCTCGCTGCTGCTCAGGCAGGTCTGCAGGGCGATCGAGTCGGGCTCGAGGACGACCACGGTGGTGCGGCCGGCGATGCCGGTGGCGATGCGGTCGACCCAGGTGCGGTACTGCGCGAGGTCGGGCGCGCCGCCGGCGCTGGCGCCGCCGCAGTCGCGGTTGGGGATTCCGTACAGGGTGAGGACCGGAAGCTGGCCCGCCGCCGCGGCGGCGCCGACGTAGCCGGCGACCTCGGACTGGATGGTCGAGAGGTTGAAGTTGGACAGCCAGTGCGAGGCGGGCTGGCTCGCGATCCGGTCGGGGATGACCTGGGTACGGGGATCGGCCGGGTTGGCCGCCACCCATCGGGCGGCGGCGGAGCCGGGTTCGCGGTAGAGCGTGCCGGACAATGTGCCGGCCGAGGCCGGTCCGGCGGCGAACCAGACCCCGGCTGCCGCGGTGGCGCAGGCTAGCGAGGTGACGAGGACTTTGGTGGGGGACGGCACGGTGACTTCCTTCCCATGGAGCGAGGATTGTCAATGGGAGCGCTCCCACACCGTAGCCACGCAAAACGCCCCCGGCAAGACCGGGGGCGTTCAGGCGTTGCTTCTCAGGACTTGAAGACGTCCTTGATGTTCTCGCCGGCCTGCTTGAGCTTCGAGCTCTTCTGGTCGGCCTTGCCCTCGGCCTCGAGGCGCTCGTCGTCCGTGGCCTTGCCTACGCCTTCCTTGGCCTTGCCACCGAGCTCTTCGGCCTTGTTGTCGACCTTGTCGTCAAAAGCCATGGGGTGCCTCCTGTCATGGATGCGTACAACGGAGGGTTACCCGATGGCCGAAAACGCAATCATCGGCCGGACGCGGGCACTCACAACGAGCTGGTGACCGTGGCCTGGACGCGCCAGCCGCCGCGCGGGGTCGGGCCGGCCAGCAGGTGGCCGCCGAGCTCCTGCACCCGCTCGCGGAGGCCGACCAGGCCGTGGCCGGTGCCCAGCACCCCCGGGCGGTCGCGGGTCGGCGGGTCGTTCTCCACGCTCACCGTCAGGTCGCGGCCCGACCCGCTCACCAGGACCCGCACCGCCGCGCCGGGGGCGTGCCGCAGGGCGTTCGTCAGGCTCTCCTGGACCACGCGGAAGGCCAGGTGGGCGGCCGGGGCGGCCACGCCGTCGCGGTCCCCCTCGAAGCGGCACGACACGTCCAGGCCGCTGCGCGCCGCCCGGGACACCACCTCGTCGATCAGCGCCAGATCGGGGCCGCCCACCTCGGCGCCGCCCAGCAGGTCGACCAGCCGCCGCAGGTCCTCGCGGCCCTGACGTGCCGAGTCCGCGATCGCGGTGAAGGCCTGCCGGGCCCGCTCCGGATCGTCGTCGACGAGCCGCTGACCCGCCGCGGCCTGAATGATCATGATGCTGATCGCGTGGCCGACGATGTCGTGCAGCTCGGCCGCGATCCGGGACCGTTCGTGGCGCAGCGCCAGGTCGGTGAAGAGCTCCCGCTCCTCCTCCAGCTCGCGGCCGCGCTGGGCCAGCTGGCCGGCCGCCTCGCGACGCT
>NZ_JBFAZH010001480.1:0-1648 GCF_040681735.1 Actinoplanes sp. NPDC051633
GGGTGCCGGTGGGTGGCCGGGTGGGTGTGATCCTGTCGGGCGGGAATGTGGGCTGGCGGCGCTTCGCGGAGTTGGTCACGGCCGACGCTTGAGAATCGCCGGGCTGCCCGTGAGGAAGGCGTGCACGGTGGCCACGAAGGCGGCCGGGTCGTCCACCCAGGGGAAGTGCCCGGCTCGCGGCTGCACCGCCACCTCGGCGTTGTTCAGGAGGGCGGCCAGCTGGTGCAGGGCGGTGCAGGTCGGCCAGATGTCGTGTTCGCCGTCCATCACGAGCACCGGCGCGGTCAGCGCCGCGAGCCGCGCCGGCAGTGTGGGGTCGGGGTTGAAGCCGGCGTAGAACCCGTCGGTGGCCGGTTGGGAGAACTGGGCGGGTTCGGCGTCGGTTTGCGCCTGGGCTGCGGCGTTCCATTGCCCGTAGAGCAGTGGCGCGGCCAGCCGCTTGTATTGCTGCAGCTGCTGCGGCGAGGTGGCTTCGGCGTGCAGCGCGGTGACCGCGTCGTGGTACCAGGGTTCGTGTGCGCGGCGGGCCAGGACTTCGTCGACGCCCAGGTCGGACGGGAGGTCGGCGACGCGCAGGGATGGTGCGATCAGCACGAGGTGGTCGAGGCGTTGTGGGTGTTCGGCCGCGTACAGCAGGCAGATCCCGCCGCTGGCGGAGTGTCCGAGCAGGTCCATCGTCTCCAGCCGCAAGTGGGTGCGTAGGGCCTCGACGTCGTTGATGAGCCGGTCGACCCGGTAGGTCGTGGGGTCCTGCGGTGGTTGCGACGCGCCGGTGCCGCGGTTGTCGAGCAGGATCAGCGTCCGGTGTCGGCTGAGGCCGCCCAGCTCGCCGAGGTATTCGACGGCCTGGCCGGGACCGCCGGGGATGCAGATCAGTGGTGGCCCGGAGCCGGCGACGCGGTAGGCCAGTTGCGTGCCGTCCCAGGAGTGGAATCGCTGCATGGGGTCGGACTCTGCCAGAGACGGTCGTCAGGTGTTTCTGAACGGGTTCTGGGCTTGTCGCGTAGCCTGAGGGATATTCGGTATTTGCGGCTATTGTCGGATCGGCGGCTCGGGGGACAGGGGTTTCCATGGCGTTAGCCCTGGTCACGTCGCTGTTCCTGGTGATCTTGTTGTGGGTCACCTGGCAGTATTGCCGGCGCCGCGACCCGCTGCTGCGGGACGTCATGTGGATGTTCTCGTCGGTCGCGATGCTGTTCGTCGTCAGCATGGTCCGGCTTTTGGTGGGCGCACCGCCGCGGCTCGTGACGACGCTGGCCATCGGGTTGCTGCTGGCCAAACCACTGTTCACGTTGCGGCTGGTGAGCCGCCTGCGTCCGCTGCGCTCGTGGTGGTGGCCGGTAGCGGTGACCGCGTGGGCGATGAGCGTCTTCCCGGTCTTGGCGACGACGACGCGACCGGCGCCGCGACCGGCGATCTGGTCGGCGGTGATCGTGTTCTTCGTCATCGAGGCCATCGCGGCGGGCCTGCTCGGCGTGGAGGCTCGCCGGCG
Organism: Actinoplanes sp. NPDC051633; assembly: GCF_040681735.1. Classification (NCBI taxonomy): domain Bacteria; kingdom Bacillati; phylum Actinomycetota; class Actinomycetes; order Micromonosporales; family Micromonosporaceae; genus Actinoplanes; species Actinoplanes sp. NPDC051633. Next base: position 1,493 of record NZ_JBFAZH010001480.1, read on the forward strand.
TGGCGGCGCGGCGCGGGCCCGGTTGTGGTGTGCCGCGGCCGGCACCGGTCTGTTCGGTGCCGCGTTGCTGGTCTCCGCCGCCGGCTTGGCGTTGAGCGCGCGGGTGCTCGCCGTGGTGTCGGGGGTGCTGTATCTGCTGGCGTTCGTACCGCCACG
>NZ_JBFAZH010001481.1:0-1645 GCF_040681735.1 Actinoplanes sp. NPDC051633
GCCCCGGCCGCCGCCGCCGACGCCACCGCCAGCTGCAACGCCGTCACCGCCAGGCTCGGCAGCGCGACGGTCGCCGCCGCATAGGTGCGCCCGTCCTGATCGCGAACCGCGGCACCCTCGACCGCGCCCACCCGCGCGCGCGAGCTGCGCGCCAGCGTCACCAGCTTCTGATCCTCGGCGCTCAACGCGGCGCCGGAGCTCGGTGGAACGTCAGGCATCCGCGTGCTGCCTCTCCTCGGTCTCGGACTGCGTCTCCTCGGTCGGCTCACCCGTCTCGACCCGGGTCACCAGCACCGAGTCGATCCGGTTCCGCCGGCCGGTGGTGCCCTCGGCGACCAGATGCAGCCCGTTCACGTCCACCGACGCCCCCGGGATCGGCACCCGGCCCAGCGTCTGCGCCAGCAGGCCGCCGACCGTCTCCACCTCGTCCGCCGGCAACTCGACCCCGAAGATCTCGCCCAGATCCTCGATCGGCAGCCGCGCGGTCACCCGCACCGAGCCGTCCTCCAGCGTCTCCACCGGCGGGCGCTCCACGTCGTACTCGTCGGTGATCTCCCCGACGATCTCCTCGAGAATGTCCTCGATGGTGACCAGGCCCGCCGTGCCGCCGTACTCGTCCACCACGATCACCAGGTGCGTCCGCGCCGCCTGCATCTCCGACAGCAGATCGTCCACCGGCTTGGACTCCGGCACGAACGTCGCCGGGCGCATCAGCTCGGCCACCGGCGCCGCGGTCGCCGCCGGATCACCGTTCTGGGTGGTCCGCACGACATCCTTCAGATACAGCACACCGAGGACGTCGTCGACGCTCTCCCCTATCACCGGGATGCGCGAGAAGCCCGACCGCAGGAAGAGGAAAAGGGCCTGCTGCAACGTTTTCGGCGACTCGATCCACACCATCTCGGTGCGTGGCACCATCACCTCACGGGCGATCGTGTCACCCAGCGCGAACACCGAGTGGATCATCTCGCGCTCGCCGTGCTCCACCACGCCGCGCTGCTCCGCCAGGTCGACCAGCTCCCGCAGCTCCACCTGGCTGCCGAACGGCCCCTCCGGGAACCCTTTACCGGGCGTCACCGCGTTGCCGATCAGGATCAGCAGCGAGGCCAGCGGGTTGAACACCCGGCCGATCCAGCGCACCAGCGGCGCCGTCGCCCGGCCCACCGCGTACGCGTGCTGCCGCCCCAGCGTCCGCGGCGCGACACCCACCACGACGAAACTGACCACCGTCATCGCACCCGCGGTCACCAGCGCGGCCTGCCAGCCCGCACCCCACGTGTCCACGGCCACCAGCGCCACCAGCGTGGTCGCGGTCAGCTCGCACAGCAGGCGCAGCAGAAGCAGCAGGTTGACGTGCCGCACCACGTCGCCGGCCACCGCGGCCAGCGCGGACGCGCCGCGTTTGCCCTCGCGGGCCATCTCGGCCGCCCGCGCCGAGGAGACGGTCGCCAGGGCGGCATCGGTCATCGAGGCGAGCCCGGCCATGAACACCAGGATCGCCGCGTAGATCAGCAGTTGCAGGTCGGGAAGGCCACCATCCATCAGGATCAGCCGGCCCGCCGTCCGGCTCGCCAGCTCTGCAGGAGCTTGGCCTGTAACGCGAACATCTCGCGCTCCTCCTCCGGCTCCGCATGGTCGTAGCCGA
>NZ_JBFAZH010001482.1:0-1642 GCF_040681735.1 Actinoplanes sp. NPDC051633
CACAGCGGTCCCGGTCGCCGGCGTCCGGGTGGGAAACACCTGGGCGGCGAGGCCGGCGACCGCGGCGAAGTACATCCCCAGCACGCCCAGACCCACCCCGTGGATCAGTGCTCCGGCCGGCGGGGTGCCCGCGGCCAGCAGCACGGCACTGACCCCGCATCCGGCGGCGAAAGCGGCGGTCATGACAACCGTGACGTGCCGGGTCACGGCCGTGCGCACGGTGAGGCGGCCGGCGAGCAGCGCATCCCAGCGCCCGGCGTCTTCTTCGCCGCGGGTGATGCGGGTGGTGGCAAGGATCGCCCACACGCCGAGCAGGACGGCCACGAACGTGCCGACCCGCCAGACGGTGAACCCGCCTGCGTTGTCCAGCCCGACCGGCTCGCCGAACAGGGTGCGGATTGCCGGGTTCCCGGCCAGGGCCTGCAGGCTGCCGGCGGCGGCCGGATCGGCCATGACACCGGCGTAGGTCGCCGAGACCAGCGCCGACATGCCAGCGGCCAGGGTGATGACGATCAGGGAGCCGCGACGGATGTGCCGTAGCGCCAGGCGGGTCACCGCCAGCCGAGGCCTGCCGGCAAGCGCGATCCCGGTGGCGGGTGAGGTTGCTGTCGCTACGGTCATCGGGTGCTCCCGGTGCCGTAGTAGTCGAGGAAGATCTCCTCCAGGCTCGGCTCCCGCACCGTCAGGCCGGTGATGTCGGCCGCCGCCAGCGCCTGAAGGGCCGGCGAGGGTGGCCCGGTCAACGTGAACCGCAACTGCCCGTCCCCGGTCGGCTGCACGTCGTCGACGCCGGCGATCGCTGTCAGGACAGGTGGTGTTCCGGTGTAGGTGAGGGTGACCTCGGACCGATGCAGGGCGCGCAACTCGTGGATGGGCGCCACCTGGATCAGCCTTCCGGCGCGCAGGATCGCGACCCGGTCGCAGACCGCCTCCACCTCGGCCAGCTGGTGCGAGCTGAGGAAGACCGTCTGTCCGCGGTCACGGGCGGCGGCGACGGCGGTGCGGAACTCGCGTTCCATCAGGGGGTCGAGGCCGCTGGTCGGCTCGTCGAGCACGAGCAGCGGCGCGCGGGTGGCGAAAGCGGCGATCAGCGCGACCTTCTGCCGGTTCCCCGTCGAGTAGGTCCGGGCGGGCTTGGACGGGTCGAGGGCGAACCGTTCGACCAGCTCGTCGCGGTAGGCCAGGTCGACGCCCGGACCGGTGGACGCCTGCAGGTGCAGGATCTCCGCGCCGGTCAACTGCGGCCACAACGCGACATCGGCCGGCACGTATGCCAGTAACCGGTGCGCGCGAGCGACGTCCACGGCGTCGACATCGAACACCCACGCCCGGCCGGCACTCGGGCGGGCCAGTCCGAGCAGCAAGCGGATGGTAGTGGACTTGCCGGCGCCGTTCGGGCCGAGGAACCCGAACACCTCACTCGCGGCGACGTCGATGGTGAGGTCGTGGAGGGCGGTGAGCCGCCCGTACCGTTTGGTCAGGCCGGCGGCGCGCAGCGCGAAATCGCTCATCACGGGAGTCCTTCGTGGTCGTGCGGATATGACCGCCGACCAGACTTCCCGGCACACCTGCCCACACCGTAGCCGCAGCACACCACCCGAGCAGGGATCAGGCCGGCCACCGGCGGCCGGCGGTGACCTGC
>NZ_JBFAZH010001483.1:0-1639 GCF_040681735.1 Actinoplanes sp. NPDC051633
CACTCGGCGACGGCACTCACAAGCTGCCGGTCAACGGCGCGGTGCGCAAGGCGATCGGCAAGACCGACGGCGACGAGGTGGTCGTACACCTGACGCGACGCCGGAACTAGGTGCAGCTTGCTGCCATCGGCCTCCGCCGGCCTCCGCGGTCGGTCATCGTCGACGCATGGCTGCGGACGGATTCATCCACATCGACATCGGGACGGTCGAGCCTGTGATGCACGCGCTCGAGCCCTGCCCGTTGCCCGCTGCTCACGGCCGGGGGTGGTGATCATGCCGATCCCCGAGCCGGCCGACGCGCTGTGGGCCGAGGTCTCCCAACTCACGAGGTGGCCGGACGCCGACGAGGACGCGGTGCGGACGATGGCCGCGGGCTGGCGGGCCGGCGGTGACCACTTCACCTCGGCGAGCTCCTTCGATATGGGTCCGGTCGCCGACGGCTGGCCCGATGCGGCGGGGCAGGCCTTCCACGGCCGGACCACCGAAGGGCTGCGGACCGCCGCGTCGACGGGTGCCGGAATGGCGGAGCTGGCCGGGCACGCCGATGCGTTCGCGGCCGAAGTGACCGGCGTGAAGAACGGCATCCACGAGCTGATGGCGGTCAACCAGGCCGGCTTCGCGCAGGCCGCGGCGATGCCGGCGGACGTGCGGGCCGGCTTCGTGCGGCAGGTCGCCGGCATGGTCGACACGATGAAGGCCGAGGCGGCCGCCCGCATCGCCGCGGCCCGTCCCGCGCAGGCCGGCCAGCCAGGGCAGCCCGCTCAGTTCGCGGGACAGCAGCCGCCGGACGGGCCGTTGTATCCGGACGAGCCGAGGGCGGTCAAGATCTGGTGGGACAGCCTGACCGAGGGTGAGCAGAACTACTTCCGGGCTCATCCCGAGACGATCGGGAACCTCGACGGCGTACCCATCAACGAGCGCAATGCGGCCAACCAGCAGCTCCTCAGGGTCACCATCGCCGACCTGAAACAGCAGGAGGCCGCCGCCCCCGGATCGACCGGAGGCCGGCTCGCCGCGCTCGAGGACCTCCAGAAACGGCTCTGGGTACAGGCGCCGGGCGGCAACCAGCTCCACCTGATCGCCTTCGACAACGCGGGCGACGGGCAGGCCGTCGTGTCGATCGGCAACCCGGACACCGCCAAGAACGTGGCCACGCTCGTGCCCGGCATCACCAACGAACTCAACAACATCGGCCACCAGATCGACCGGGCGACAACGCTGCGCCCGGACAACGACACCGCGACGGTCGTGTGGCTCGACTACAACACGCCGGAGGCGCTGATCGGCGCCGAGCCCGGCGCGAACTCGCTCACGCCACTCAGCGACCTGCGGGCTCGCGACGGGGCGGACGACCTGGCGCGGTTCCAGACCGGCCTGCGGGCCACCCACATGGGCACCGCGTCGAACAACGTCGTGGTCGCGCACAGCTACGGCACCACCGTGGCCGGCATCGCTTCCCACGAGTACGGGCTCAACGCCGACAAGCTGGTCTTCGTGGCCAGCACCAACCCGGGCGTCGACAACGTCAGCGAGCTGAACCTGGTCAACGCCGACGGCTCCGAGGTGCCCGCCGACCAGGTGGCGAAGCGGGTCTACGCGACCACCACGGACGACGACTGGCTGGCCCATTTCCAGAGCG
>NZ_JBFAZH010001484.1:0-1637 GCF_040681735.1 Actinoplanes sp. NPDC051633
CCGCTCAGCCGGAACTCAGCATTTTCACATCTGGGTGACGCATCGTTGCAGGAACCGTACCGGCTGTTCTGGAGGAAAGATGGGCCTCGTCCTCGCCGTCGTGAGTTTCCTGTTGCTGCTGTTGCAGGTGCTGCTCGTCGCCCGCGCCATCCTGGACTGGTCGGTGGTGCTGGCCGGGCCGAGCACGGCGGGCTCCGTGCGCTCCCGCCTGACCAGCGGCGTGCACTCGATGACCGAGCCGATCCTGGCGCCGGTCCGCCGCGTGCTGCCCCCGCTGCGCCTCGGCGGCGTCGGCATCGACCTGTCCTTCATCGTGGTCTTCCTGGCCATCGTCATCATCCGTTCGCTGATCGGCTGACCCGGTCCAGGCCCGCCACGGGGTCAGCCGACCGGCGCCGCTGCGACGGCCGGCAATGCCGCCTCCGCCGGCGTGACCGGCAGTGGCGCCTTGACTCCAGGGACGATCCGCTTCAGCAGTGCCCGCGCGGTGAGCAGCCACGAGATCCCGAACGCCCACACCGACACAACCTCGGCGATGTACAGCGGGGTCAGCGGCCCGATCCGCAGGTGCAGCCAGTTGCCCACGATCACGAAGGCTACCGACCCGATGATCACCCACCCGCAGAGCCGCTGCACGGCCGCCAGCTTCAGGTTGCCGTACCGGTCGCGCTCCTGGCGCGCGAAGACGAAGGCGATCAGGGCCAGGCTCAGGATGAAGATCGCCGCGGAGGTGTAGTGCACCCTCGCGGTGACCGCCTCGCCCAGGCTCTGCTGTATGGCCGCGCACCCGGCGGGCTCGGGGATCTCGCCGCACCGGGGACCGGCGCCGATCCCGGGCCGGTTGGTCGGGAAGAACACCACGCCGAGCACGGCGATGCCGGCGACGGTGCTGAGCCAGTAGTCGTAGGTGTTGCGCTGCCCGGCCATGTAGGTCAGCAGCATGAAGCCGGTGACCGACAGCGCCGCCACGAACAGGTCCCGCATGGGGGAGTGGTAGTACGAGCTGAGCGAGCCGCGGACCTGCACCGCGCCGCCGATGAAGTAGGCCTCGCCGATGATGAACGCGATCGGCAGCAGCACACCGATGAACGCCAGCACCGAGCGGATGAGCAGATACGACTTCGCGTACAGCGACGCCGAGTCCTTCTCTGTGACCATAGGACTCTCCCTTCTCCTGCAGGACCGAGAGGGGCCCCGGGCGGGAAGATTCCGCGAGTCCGAGATCTGCTAATCGGCTGATCGCCTCGCGATCAGCCGATACGCCGTTGGAGAAGGTCCTTTCTGTTTCCGGATCAGGCCGGCGCCGCGGCCGGGGCCTTCCGGCGCCGGAAGGCGTTGCGCAGCACGAAGATCCAGCCCATCAGCGCCGCGAGGCCGGCCACCACGAAGCCGGTGATGAGCAGGTAGGTGGAGCCGCCCGCGGTGGCGAAAACGCCCGACCGGGCGCCCGTGTCGAGCGCCTCCGCGGTGTCGCCGAGGCCGAAGCCGTCGGGCTCGTCGTACAGGATGACGTCGTCACGGCCGGCGCTGCCGTCGGCCGCCGCCCACGTCCCCCGGAATTCGCAGGAGCGCCGGCCGCACTCCTCACGCACCGCCGTGAACGTGCCCGCGGTACCGCTGCCGTTGTGCGCCTGCCA
>NZ_JBFAZH010001485.1:0-1637 GCF_040681735.1 Actinoplanes sp. NPDC051633
CGGACCTGGAGGTGGAGATCACGGCGACAGCCCGCTGAGCCCGGATCTCCGGTCGATCAGGTCGGCGACGATCTGCGCGGACAGCGTGACCATCGGCAAGCCGCCGCCCGGGTGGGTCGAGCCGCCGACCAGGTAGAGGCCGTCGATCGGGCCGCTGTTGGGCGGGCGCAGCAGGCCGCCCGCGGTGCCGTAGATCGCGCCGCCCGGCGCTCCCGCCGACTCGGCCAAGTCGGCCGGCGTGCGGATCTCGGCGAACTCCAGCCGGTCGCGCACCTCCAGGCCGCGGTCGGCCAGCAGGGCGAGGATCCGATCGCGGTACGCCTCCGCGAGCCCGTCCCGCCGCCAGTTGACCGCGTTCCACCCGGCACCGTGCGGCGGCGCGTTGACCAGCACGAACCACGCTTCATTGCCGTCCGGGCAGACCGCCGGATCCGCCGCCCGGGTCACGAAGATCGCCGGGTCGCCGGCCGGCCGGGCCCGGCGCCCGGGACCACCGAAGATCGCGTCGAACTCGGCGCTGTAGTTCCGCGGGAAGTACACCGTGTGGTGTGCGAGTGACGGAGTCCGGCCCCGCACGCCGAGAAGGAGCACGAAGCCGGCCAGACTTCGGTCGGTGAGCCGCGCCAGGCGACCCGGCGTGGGAAGCAGCTCCTGGTAGGTGGTCAGGGCGTCGACGTTGGACACGACGACGTCGGCGGGCTCGAACCGGCCGTCCCCGAGCCGCACGCCGTCCACCCGCTGGCCGTTGCGTGAGATGGCGGCGACCGGCGAGTTCAGCACGATCTCGACGCCGAGCGAACGCGCCCGCCGGGTCAGCGCACCCGCGATCGTGCCGAGGCCGCCCGGCAGATACCAGCCGCCGAAGGCCAGCTCGGCATAGGGGATCGCGGCCAGCGCGGCCGGTGCCCGGCGCGGATCGGCGCCGGTGTAGGTCGCGTACCGGTCGAGCATCATCCGCAGCCGCGGATCGCGCAGATACCGCCGGCCGAGGCCGCGCAGCGACGTGCCCGGCGCGATCGCCCGGAGCGCGGGCAACCGCCAGGAGAGCCGCAGCAGCGTCGCCGGGGTGACCGGCCGCCGCAGCACCGACCCCCACGAGGCGCGCCAGATCCGCTCGGCCCGCGCCCAGAACGCGGCCCAGTCGTCGGCCGCGTCGGGTCCGAGCGCCGCGGTGATCCGCTCGCGGAACACCGCCGGGTCGGACGACGAGTCGAGCACCGTGCCGTCGGGGAACACGTGCCGCACGACCGGATCCAGCGGCACCGGCTCGAGACCCAGCCCCAGGTCGTCGAACACCTGCGGCAGCGTCAGCAGGCTCGGCCCGGTGTCGAAGCGGTAGCCGGCGCGCTCGTAAACGCCGAGCTTGCCGCCGGCGACGGAGGCGCGCTCGTGGACGACCACCTCGTGCCCGGCGTCCGCCAGCCGGATCGCCGCCGCCAGCCCACCGACCCCGGCGCCGATCACCACCACCCGGCTCATCCGGTGTCCCTGCCCGGGAGCACCGGCGATAAACCGTTCACAGCGTGCGGCCCCGCCAGCTCAGGCGGCCCTGGCGGCGCCGGCGGAACGAGCGCACGACCAACCAGGCGAACAGGACGATCGACACGGGATGGGCCAGTGCGTCCGGCCAGGCCCGG
>NZ_JBFAZH010001486.1:0-1624 GCF_040681735.1 Actinoplanes sp. NPDC051633
CCATGGTTGGCGAGCATCCCGTGGTCTTCGCCGGCGCCGGTTCGCACGCCGGGGCCTACTTGCCGGGCGAGTACCTGGTGCAGGTTCCGCTCGACCTGCCGCGCTGGACCAATCGCACGGTCGCCGCGATCCGCCGCCTCATCCCCGGGCGTGCCGGCAAGCCGACCGCCCTGGCGTTGCCCTATCTGGACTACCACCGTGGCGACGGCCTCGCGGTGGGGCCCGGGCAGGACCGGGAGTGGCAGGCGACCCTCATCGAGGACGGCACCGGCTGGGTGCACGACTACGCCGGACTGTGGGGGCTGGACACCAAGGATCCGTTCGGCGGCGAGCGTGCACCGGCGGGTCCCCGCTACGAGCGCAACGGGACGGTCCGCCGGTCCTGGGGCCAGCCGGTTGCCTGGGCCGGGCTGGACCGCGAGCCGCCGGACGAGGAGGCGGCGCGGGCCGACCTGGCGGCCGCCCGGGCAAAGGTGGTCGCCCAACTCGGGCTCACCCGCGAAAGCCTCGCCGAGCAGCGCTCCCTGCTGCGGGCAACCCGCACCGCCGACCGGGTGCGCGGCGTGCCGGTGCAGCAGCCAGGTGAAGCGCAGCGGGCCGTGCGCCAACGAGTGGCGGCCCTGCGCGAGCTGCAGCGCGACCAAGAGGCGATGCTCGAGGCCGCCGACCGCGCTCACCATCTCCCGGACGAAGGCCCGCACGCTCATCTGCGCAAACGAGTGTTGCCACTGCAGCTGGACCGGCGGACGGAGAGCTGGTTGCTGCGGTTGTGGGCCGCAGCGACGTCCTCACTCGTGCTGGCGGGCCTGGGCCTGCTGCTCCTGACCGGCCGACGTCCGAGCCTGGCCGAAATAGCTCTCATCGCGGCGGCCCTCATCAGTGTCGAGGCATTGCTGCGTCGCAGATTCGTGCGGCTGGTCGTCACCATCGGAATCGTCGCCTTCGCCGGCACAGCCATGTGGTGGACGGCCGAGCTCGTCCGGCGCAACCTCGGGGCGGCGCTGGGCGTGGCGCTGCTCGTGGCCGCCGGCGTGCTGGCCTACCTGACGATCAGCCAGGGAGTACGACGACGCTGAGCGCCGCCTTCCGACTGATCCTGCGCCGGTTCATCCTGTGCCGATGCGGCCGGCGATGATGCTGGTGACCACGACGGAGGTGATCGTCACGGTGGCGAAACCGGCGATGATCATCTTGGGCAGGATCTCGTGCTCGATGGCGGCGACCTCGTCGGCGCTCTCTCCGGCGGCCTTGGCGGCCTCCTGGGACAGAATCATCGTGCCGGGAAAGCCGAACAGTGCGGTCAGGCCGATCGAGATCGACATCGGGATGCTGTAGCCGAGGAGCTTGCCGGTCAGCGCGGAGAAGCCGGCGATGCCGGCGATGCCGAAGACGAAGGCGAGAAGTAGCGGGAACGCCAGCGCCCGCACGTCTGCGGGTTCCACCGTGGCCAGGGGTCCGAAGACCAGGATCATGATGGCCAGCATCATGAGGCCCAGGGAGTCGATGCCGCCCAGGACGGACGGTTTGAAGATCCCTGCGGTGCGCAATCCGATGCCGAGGATCAGCGCCACCACGAAGGTGTTGAGAATCCCGTCGGTGAGATTGTTGACACCGGTGCTGATCA
>NZ_JBFAZH010001487.1:0-1623 GCF_040681735.1 Actinoplanes sp. NPDC051633
GGCGACTCGGTGTCGCAGACCGCGACGATGCCGGCGCCGCGGGCCGCCGCGAGCACGGCCAGCTGCAGGGTGTCCTCGTCGCCGATGCGGCCGTGCAGCACCAGCCTCGGCGGCGCGTCCCAGCCCTGCAGCGGCAGGGCGAACCCCTCCTGGATGTCCCAGCCGTCGCGGGCCAGCCGTCGCAGCACGGTCTCCGCGTCACCGGCGGAGGTGACCACGTGGCGGGGGGCGTCGGGCTGTCGCGTCACCGGTGCTCCTCCCCGCTCCCGTCGGCGAAGGCGAGCGCGGCCGCCTCGGTGCGGGTACGCGCGCCCAGCTTGCGCATCCCGGCCCGGATGTGGGTGTCCACCGTCTCGGCCGAGATCCCCAGCTGACCGGCGATACGCCGGGTGGGTTCGCCGGCCGCGACCAGCCGCAGCACGTCGGTCTCCCGGTTGGTCAGGGTCGACCCGGAGCGCCGGCTGCGGGTGTCGCGGTGCACATTGTGCCGGCGCAGTCCGCGGCGGGCTCGGCCGGCGAGCACGGTCAACCCGGCCGCGTCGGCCAGTTTTTCCGCCGTGAGCAGCGCGTCGACGGCCCGGCCGGGGTCGCCGTCGTAGAGGCCGGCGGCGATCAGGCAGCGGATCTGCTCCCGCAGTGCGGTGCCGTCCCAGGTGTCGGCCGCAGCGGCGAAGCCGGTGCCGGTGGCCCAGGCCAGCAGGGTGCGGCGGGCCGGGTCGGGGATGCCGTCGGGGATCGGGTCGGCGCCGGCGGACCCGAGGTCGTGGGCGGCCCATCGGGCGGTGATGCGGTCCAGCCCGCCGAGCAGGCCGGCCCGGTGGGCCGGGGTGTCGCCGGCGACGGTGGCGCGGTCGGGCTGGCCGTCCAGCCAGGCGGCCTCGTGGGCGACCCAGCCGGTGGCGGGATGGGCGGCGGCTGCGGCGAGCCGGGCCCGGGCGGCGGCGAGCAGCCCGGTGTCGGCCTCGACCAGGGCGGTCGCGGCGGTGGCGTAGGCGAGGGCGTCCGCGGGCAGCGAACGGTCGGCGAGGTTGGCGGCCCGCCGCTGCACCGCGTCGGCGTCCCCGGCCGGCGACGACGCCGCTGAGTCCGGGGCCGGTGAGTCCGGGGCCGGGGAGTCCGGGGCCGGTGAGTCCGGGGCCGGTGAGTCCGGGGCCGGCGGGTCTGCGGGGGTCGGGACGGCCGGGCCGTGCAGGGCGAGGGCGAAGTCGGCGGCCGCCAGGAAGCGGGTCTGCCATCCGTAGGCCAGTTCGGCGGCGCACACCTGGGCCGCTGCCGTGGCCGCTGCCGCCGACTCGGCGAGGTGCCCGTCGGCGGCCAGGGTCTCCACGAGCAGCCACGCCGCCGCCCGCGCGGCCGGCCGGTCACCCGCGTCGGCCGCCGCCGCGGCGAGGGCCTTGTCCCAGCCCGGCCGCCGGTGCGCCGCCGCGACCGCGGCCAGGGCGGCGGCCACCCCGGCGGGCGGCTGCGGGTGCGCCGCGGCGACCTTGGCGGCGGTGTCCAGCGCCGCGTCGGGGTCGTCGGCGAGGTCGGCAAGCAACAGCACGCGGTCGCGGGCGGCCACGACGTGCGCGGGTGCCGCGTCGGGCACCGGCCGCACCGCCGCGCGGGCCTGACCGGGCAGCC
>NZ_JBFAZH010001488.1:0-1621 GCF_040681735.1 Actinoplanes sp. NPDC051633
ACCGCATCGACGGCCTCCAGGACGTCCAGGTCCATGTCCGGGATCTCGGCGAGCCGCGCGATGACCGCGCCACCGGCCGGCAGCGCAACCTCAGGCCGGGCCTTGAGCAGCGGGAACAGCACGTCCCGGGCGATGTGCGGCCACCGCCGCGCGGTCTCCACCAGCACCGTGACCGCGGCCGCCGTCCACGTCGGACGGCCGGCCAGCAGCAGGCCGGGCGCGTCGCGGGCCCAGTCGTCGGCCGGCCACGCGTCTTCGCCGAGGCCGTGTCCGTGCGTCGCCAGCGCGATCAGGTCCTCGCCGAGCCGGTCCGGGTGCATCGCCGTCAGCACGCCACCTGCGTCGGCGGCCGGATAGCAGAACAGGTGGTCGTCGAGCACGGTGTCCACGTCGGGCGCCGTGACGTGCGCGCGTTCCAGCACCGCACGCCCGTCGGCCCGGCTCAGTGACCCGCCGGTCACCGTCGCCACGTACGCCGCCCGGGCCATCACCCGCGGCGCGGTCGCCATGCGGTCCTCGGCGCGGGCGTGCAGCGAGTGCCAGTGCGCCAGCTCCCGCCGCAGCAGGTACGCCGACAGCCCGTGCGGGGCCACGTCGGCGCTCCGGCCGAGCCGCCGCGCGTCGACCGCCACGAGCGCCGCCATGTGCACCGACAGGACGTCGCCGTCGAGCTCGGCCGGCATCCCCGGCTCCGGCCCGGCCGCCACACCGAGCGCCGCCGCGAACCGGTCCCGCGCCTCGACGTACAGCTCGGCCCGGTCGATCTGCCCGGCCAGCGGCGGCAACGCCACGCTGGTCGCGTCGATGCCCAACTCGGCGTCCCACCGGTCGCGCAGCGCCTGCCACCAGAAGCCCGCCGACCGGGCCAGCAGCAGCACCCGGACCGTGCTCCCGGTCTCCAGCGGGACCGCGGACAGCCGGGTGACCAACTCCAGCAGATCGGACGGCGGCCACCGGTCCGCGTAGTCCACCACCGCCAGCACGCCGTCGCCCTCCGGACGACGCAGGCGGCTGCCCGGCCCGGACGCGTGCCCGGACGCATGCCCGGACGCGTGCGTGACCTGCCGGACGGCCCATCCGGCGGCCAGCGCATCCGCGGCGACCCGCCGGGCCAGCCGGGTCTTGCCCTGCCCGCCGGACGCGTGTACCAGCCGCACCGACACCTTCTCGGCGGCGCCACGCCACCGGGCCAGCTCGCTCAGCTGCTCGGCCCGGCCGGCGAACGGGACGACCTCGTGCCGGGCCAGCAGCAGCCGGCTGGGCTGGGCGCGGGCCCGGTCGACCGGGAGCGCGACCGGCGCGGCCGGGAACGGCTCGACCCGGAAGGGCACCCGGCCGGCCGTGATGGTGACGTTCCCGGCGACGCCGGAGATTTGATACAGGTCGCCGAGCACCACGCTGTCCTCGACCCGCTGCGGGCCGGCGGCGGTGCTCACGGATTGATGTCCACGTCACCGCCGACGCCTCGGACGATCCGCATCCTGCCCTCGGTCCGGACGCCGGTGATCGACTGGTCGCCCGGCGCGGGCGCCGGGGCCGGAGCCGGGGCCGGTGGGCCGGATACGACCGGCGAGGAACCGAGGCGTACGTCGCCGCCGACGGAGTCCACGATGTCCACCCC
>NZ_JBFAZH010001489.1:0-1619 GCF_040681735.1 Actinoplanes sp. NPDC051633
AAAACAACACAAAAATAAACTTTTAAAAGAATGGAGGTATTTTTTTAAGTTTAGAAACCCAAAATATATTCATCAATTAATTTAGAAATCATACGACCCACGCTCGATCGGTGTCGGGCAGTACCAGCACGACCTGTCCGAGGCGAAGCTGTCCCGCTCGCTGGACGCGGTGGTCGAGGACTGCGTGAACGCGGTCGGCGTGGACGTGAACACCGCGTCGGCGCCGCTGCTCACCCGGGTGTCCGGGATCGGCGCCGGTCTGGCGGAGAACATCGTGCTGCACCGCGACGCGAACGGGCGGTTCCGCTCCCGCGAGGCGCTGAAGAAGGTGCCGCGGCTCGGGCCGAAGGCGTTCGAGCAGTGCGCCGGCTTCCTCAAGATCCCGGACGGCGACGACCCGCTAGACGCGTCGTCGGTGCACCCGGAGTCGTACCCGGTGGTGCGCACGATCCTGGCCGCGGCGAACGCCGACCTCAAGTCGGTGATCGGCAACAGCCCGCTGCTGCGTGCCCTCAAACCGACGCAGTTCGTGACCGACGCCGTGGGCCTGCCGACGGTCACCGACATCCTGAAGGAGCTGGAGAAGCCGGGGCGTGACCCGCGGCCGCAGTTCACCACGGCGACCTTCGCCGACGGCGTGGAGAAGATCGCCGATCTGCGGCCGGGCATGATCCTCGAGGGCGTGGTGACCAACGTCGCGGCCTTCGGCGCGTTCGTCGACGTCGGCGTGCACCAGGACGGCCTGGTGCACGTCTCGGCCCTGTCCGACACCTTCGTGAAGGACCCCCGCGAGGTCGTGAAGTCCGGCGACGTCGTCAAGGTGCGGGTGGTCGAGGTGGACGAGACGCGCAAGCGGATCTCGCTGACCATGAAGCTGCAGGACAAGCCGCGGGACCAGCGCCCGCCGCGGGAGAAGCGGGACGACCGCCAGGGCCGGCCGCGCCAGGACCAGCCGCGCCAGGATCAGAAGCGCCAGGGCCAGCCGGGCCGGGACCAGCCGCGCCAGGGCCGGCAGGGCCAGGAGCGCCAGGGGCGTGACGCCCAGCGGCGGCCGCAGGCGCCTCTGCAGAACGACGCGATGGCGGATGCTTTGCGGAGGGCCGGACTCACGAAGGACTGAGAGGCATGGCCGGCTTCTCGCGTTCTACAACGAACGGGTGGACATCGTCCTCGACGGCGAACCTCAGGAGCGTCCGCTGGGCCCGTTCTCCGGACGCGTCGCGATAGCATTCCGGCCATGGCGCCGGAGGATCGGTTCGACGAACTGGTCGGCGAGCTGCTCTCGGTCGACGGGGTCTCACCGCCCGCCGGCGGCCGCCGCTTCGGCTCTCCCGCGCTGCGGTACCAGGGCCGGATCATCGCCATGCTGGCGCATGGCCGGCTCACCGTGAAGCTGCCGCGCTCGCGTGTGGACGATCTTGTTTCCGAGGGTACGGGGACGCGTTTCGACGCCGGCACCGGCGCGCCGATGCGCGAGTGGTTCATGCTCGACGCACGATCACGGATGCCGTGGCTCGACCTGGTGAAAGAGGCGCTCGCCTACGCCCAGCGCCCCGGCACGCGCCGGTCGGCCCTCTAGATGTAGTTGTGGTGTGCCCGGGCGATCCGGTGTGCGGGCC
>NZ_JBFAZH010001490.1:0-1617 GCF_040681735.1 Actinoplanes sp. NPDC051633
GGCTCGCCCGCAAGCTCCTCCCGCCACTGGGCACCGTGGGGCAGTGGGGCGCCGCGGCCACCGCGCCGGCACTGGCCACCTACACGGCGGTGCTGCTGGCCGACACCGCCACGCCGAGCTGGCACGCCGCGTACCCCGACCTGCCGTACCTCTTCGGCGGCAGCGCGCTGGCCAGCGGCGCGGCCGCGGGCCTGATCGGGGCGCCGGTCGCGCAGGCCGGCCCGGCCCGCCGCATGGCCGTGGTCGGCGGCGCCCTCGAGCTGTACGCCTGCCACCGCGTCGAGGAGTCCCACGGCCTGCTGAGCGAGCCCTACCGCGACGGCCGGCCCGGACGCCTGCTGCGCGCCGCCCGCTACCTCACCGCGGCCGGGATGGCCGGCGCCGTGCTGGGCCGCCGCAGCCGGGTGCTGTCCGCGCTGTCCGGCGCCGCACTGCTGGCCGGCTCCCTGGCGACCCGGTTCGGCGTCTTCGAGGGCGGCGTCGCCTCGGCCAAGGATCCGAAATACACGGTCGTGCCACAGCGCGAACGGCTCGCCCTCCGCGACGGCGCCAAGACCGAACAGGAGCCGATCGAGCAGAATCCGATCGAGCAGAATCCGATCGAGCTGGCGCCGGGCGACTGACCTCAGCCGTCTGCGGTCACGTCCCGCGTGCCTCGGCGACGAGCGCCTCGGCGACCTCGCGGAGCTTGCGGTTGCAGTCCTGCGAGAGCTTGCTGATCAGTGTGAAGGCTTCGTCCGCGGTGCACCGCCGCTGTCCCATGATGATGCCTTTGGCCTGCTCGATGACCGCACGGCTCTCCATCGCCGTCCGCATCTGCCGCGCCAGGGTCGCCGTCGCGTCGTAGAAATGTGCGTTGGCCACGGCGACCGCGGCGTACCCGCCGAACTTCTCCGCCAGCGCCACCGCGTCGTCGTCGAACGCCTTCGGATCGAGGCTGTAGACGTTCAGCGCGCCGACCACGTCCTCCTGCACGGGCAGGGCGATCGCCAGGGAACTGCGGACACCGGCCTGCGCCGCCCGGGCGGACCAGTCGGGCCAGCGGGTCTCCACGGCCATGTCCGGCACCGACAGGGTGGTGGCGGCGGACGCGGCGTCCAGACAGGGACCGTATCCCCGCTCGTACTGCCACTCGTCGAGAGTGGAGGCGACCGGCCCGGTGAACGCGACGGTGTGGGCCCTGGCGCCGCGGATCAGGGTCACGGACACCTCCGGCGTGCCGGGCAGGGTGCGTTTCGCCAGGTCGGCGACGCGGGACAGGACATCGTCGAGGTTCGTTTCGCTGAGCTTGATACGGCCCAGTTCAGCGAATGCGGCAGTCGGGTCGAGCGGCTCAAGCGACGTCATCTGATTACTTCTCTGCGCGGGCCCTGTCACTCATGGGGCGGAGATCGGGTGGCTGCCAGAGCCGAGTCAGGGCTGGGGACAGGCGCCGGTCGTCGGCGCCGGAAGGCCACCCTCGGGCGAGCAGAGCAGTCGCAGGCACCCAGTCTATTCCCTTTTGCGGCGGAAATCGGGGTCAGATTATTCTTTCAAGGACTAGTATAACATAAAATCGTCTACAAATAGACAAAAAACCTGCACGCTTAATGTAGATCAAAAGCTTAACGCAAATGA
>NZ_JBFAZH010001491.1:0-1613 GCF_040681735.1 Actinoplanes sp. NPDC051633
GGCATCCCGCCGCAGCACGCCGGCATGGCATCGGGGTTCCTCATGACCGGGCACGAGGTCGGGGCCGCCCTCGGAGTCGCAGTCCTGTCAGCCGTGGCGAGCACCGCCGGCAGCCTGGCCACCGCGACCGGAGTGGCCGAAGCCTTCCCCCGCGGCTTCTTCGCCGCCGCCGGCATCACCGCTGCACTGGCCGTCTTCGCGTACCTGCGCATGCCGGCCGCCCGCACCGAAGGCGCCGCCATGCACATGCATCATTGACGCGACCAGCTCGCCGCCGTCGACGCGATCCGGCCGTCCCGGCGCACCCTGCGCATCATCAAGAGCAACCTGTTCTGGGCCTTCGCCTACAACGTCGCCCCGCCGCCCCTTGCGGCGGCGGGGCTGCTCAACGCGGTAGCCGCAGTCGCTTCCTTGATCTTGGTATCAGCGTTGCCTGCGGCGGCGACCTGACACCTATCCCCTCAACACCGAGGCGGCAGAGTCGCCCCAATGCATTGAGCGTCGTCATACAGCATGTCCCAGAACCCGAGGAGGTCGCGTCGCCGGGCGATGGCTGTCCGGTACAGCGATCGCCGGTCGCTGCGGCACCGGATCCTCAGCGCCTCGGAGTTGATCCGGCGCCACCGCGGCGCGAAGGCGGTCAAGGCGTAGCGTGCCCCGCCCGCCTTGCTGGTGATCTCGCCCGTGGCCAGGGTGTAGTGGATCCGGCTGAGCCCGGTGGCGCACCACACCGTCGCATACGGCGTCAGCGAGGCGACGCCGTATTTGGTGGGCAGGCAGTCCCCGGCCCTACGCAACTTGCCCCAATAGTCGTCCAGGTTCCGCAGGACCCAGCGGCGGAGGACGTCGGTATTCGTCCAAATCCCGAGCTCGGCCGGTTCCGGACCGCGGCACCGCACACCGGCTTGGGCCAGGGTGTGCCACTCGACCGGGCCGGGTGCGCTCGGGGTCGGCCGGAGCCGGCCCTCATGGGCGGTCGGTCCGGGTGCCGCCTCGGCCGGATCGTGCCGTAGTTGGCTCCACGTCACGTAGCCCCCGTCGAAGAAGGGCCGCTTGCGGTGCTTACGCAGCCGGGCATGCGCCCGCCCGAGGGCGGCTACGGCCGCGTTGTCGGGCGGCTCGCTGGTCACGGCGAGGAAGTCCACATCGCTGGCTGAGGGTTGGAAGTCGTCGAGGGCCGCCGAGCCGATCAGGTACAGGCCCTCGACCAAGCCTGCACTTCCTCGTCGACGAGCATCAGGTACGTCTGCACGACGTCGTTCACCTCGGGCGGCTGCCCGCTTGCCATCCGTCCGGTGCTCATGACCGACCCTCGCACTGTTCGCGCCAGCTGGCAGCCCCGCCTTCAGTGCGGGCGGCATCGGCGCGGGTAACCGCTCGGCACAGAGGTGAGCGTACTGGCCACTGTGACCGTCTTGGAGAAGCCCCCATCGAGAAGCACAGGCCGCGAGATCACCGAGAGAAGGCCGTTGAGGCTGGCCTGAACCTGGTGCCTCTTGCGGGCGGCCCGGCGGCTGCGGGGGTGTGTGGTTCCGAGACCCGAGCCCCCGCCACCCGTACCGAGCCCTCGCCAAGGTAGACCCCGGGGCCAGCGCGGACTGGCTCAGGTACAC
>NZ_JBFAZH010001492.1:0-1611 GCF_040681735.1 Actinoplanes sp. NPDC051633
CGGCCACCGCCTGGCGCACCACCGCGATGGGGGGCGCGCCGGACGCGGCCCGGTCGAGATCGTGCCGGACCAGCAGATAGCTGTAGCCGGAACGGGCCAGGAAGTCGGCCAGGGCCGGTGACCCGCGGCCCTGTGCCAGCACCGCCTCGACGGCGTCCATCACCCGGATGTTGCCCTCGGAGCCGAGCGGGATCTGGTGCCTGGTCGCCCAGGGTGCGCCGGCCAGCGGCTGGATCGGTTCGTCGACCGTACGGCCCCAGGTGTGCTGGGCGAACCCCGAGCCGGGCACGACCAGCGTGCGGGCCTGCGGGTCCTTGGCGAGCCAGGTGGTCGCCTGGTCCCAGTAGCCGGGCACCGCCGCCCAGCCGGGCCCGGGACGCAGCAGCAGCAGCCAGGCGGGTGCCGTGGCGACGATCAGCAGCGCGGCGACCACCGGCGCAGTGGGCAGCCGCATCCACTCGCGCCGGAAGGAACGGCTCGCGGCGTAGGTCAGCCCGAGCACGACGGGCAGCCGCAGCACCGGCTCGAACTTGTGCACGTTGCGCAACGGGGCCAGCGTGCCATCCAGCAGTGGACGCACGTACGGGGCCAGTGGACTGTCCAATGTGCCGACGTAACCCATGGTCAGCAGGGTCAGCCCGACCAGCGCGCCGAGCACCAGGAACCGCCGTTCGGGCAGCCCGCGCATCGCCAGCCCGGCCAGTCCGACGGCGGCCACCAGCGCGGTCGCGGCCATCAGCGCGGGGTGGTCGACCAGCGCCCAACCGGCCGGCCACCACGGCTCGCCCTGCACGATGTAGCCGCCCCACTGGTTGGTTCCCCGGACGGCCTGGAACATCGAGGTCACCGCGGTGGTCGTGGTGGACGACTCGATGTAGTCGAGGAACGGCAGGCTGTACTGCCCGAAGAGAAGCAGCGGGACGATCCACCACAGGCAGGCCAGGGCGACGCAGACGACCCACCAGGTCATCAGCTTGGCCAGATGCCGGTCCCAGTGCCGGGTGACCAGCCACAGACCGGGCAGCACCAGCGCCATCACCACGGCGGCCGCGTTGATGCCGCCCATGCACAGCACCGCGAGGGCGGAGAGCGCGGCGGCGCGCCGGGGGGAGACGGTCCGCCGGGCGGTGACCAGGGGCAACAACACCCAGGGCAGCGCGACGACCGGCAGCATCTCGGATGAGAGTGGGCCGATCTCGGTGAGCACCCGGGGCGCCAGCGCGTACGCGAGAGCGCCCAGCACCCGCCCGGGCTCGTTGCCGATCCGCAGCGCCCGCGCGAGCAGGAGCACCCCGAAGTACGCCGCGCACAGCAGCAGCGCGCACCACGCGCGCTGGGTGATCCACGGCGGCACGCCGAGCCAGTGGCCGGCGGCGAAGAACGGCCCCATCGGGAAGAGGTACCCGTACGCCTGCTGCTGCAGCTCGCCCGAGGTGGCCTGCGGGTTCCACAGGTGCAGGGCGCGGGCCATGAAGCCGGCCGGGTTCTCGGCGAGGTCGAGCTTGGTGTCGAAGGTGGTGCTGCCCCAGCGCTGGAGGAACGCGAGCACGCACAGCAGCACCGCGCCGGCGCCGGCGCCGAGGTGTCGCCTCCGGCCGGTGCGGACCGGAC
>NZ_JBFAZH010001493.1:0-1606 GCF_040681735.1 Actinoplanes sp. NPDC051633
TCAGGTACCGCACTCGCCGGACCGCGCCAACATCATCCCCGGCGGCGGCGCGGGCCCCGCCGCCACCCCCACCCCGGCACTGGGTGGGTCGCAATGTAGCGCCCGGGTACGACGTTTTCGCCGCGTCGTCCACAGCCCGCCTGATGGTCTGCTTCGCCCGGCTGATCCGCTGCGCCATCGTCGCCTCGGGGACCAGGAACGCCCGCGCGATCTCCGCCGTCGTCAGTCCACCCACCGCGCGCAGCGTCAGCGCGATCTGCGACGGCGCGCTCAACGCCGGATGGCAGCACATCCGCAGCAGCGTCAGCGAATCGTCGAACTCCAGGGCCTCCGACGGCACCTCCCGCAACGCCGCCAGCTCCTCGCGCCGCCGCCGGGCCTGCTCGTTGCGGCGCTGATCGAGCAGTTTGCGGGCGCCGGTCTGGATCAGCCACCCGCGCGGATTGCCCGGCACACCGTCGCCGGGCCAGTGCGTGGCGGCGGCGATCAACGCCTCCTGGGTGGCGTCCTCGGCGGCTGCGAAGTCGCCGTAGCGGCGGGTGAGCACCCCGAGGACCTGCGGCGCGCAGTCGCGCAGCAGGTCCTCGATGACCCGATCAGGCACCGGTGAGCTGCTCGAAGTCGGCGTCGTCCATGACGCGGCGTACCCCGACGGGCTGCTCCAGGGGCACGCCGCCGGGGCCCGGCACCCGGGAGACCAGCGCGGCGATCTCGATCGCCCGCTCCTCCGACTCGACGTCGACCAGCTGGAAGCCGGCCAACACCTCCTTCGACTCGGGGAAGACGCCGTCGGTGACGACCGGCGCGCCGGTGCCCGCGGTGACCGTCCTGCCCAGCTCGGGTCCGGTCAGGGCGTGGTGGCTGACCAGCTCCCCGCTCTCGGTCAGTTCCTTGTTCAGCGCGGCGTAGTAGTCCATGTGCGCGCTGACCTCCTCGGGGCGCCACTGGTCCATCGGGGTGTCCACGGCGCCGGGCTGGTGGTCCACGATGATCAGGTACTTCGGCATGTCGGTCTCCCTCGTTGCGTGACTGCTTGCACCCCGGGGACGAAGCTATATCGCTGTCCTCGACATCCGGCCGGACACTATTTTGGCGCGGTGAGTTCTGGTGCGGTGACGGGGATCGAGCTGGCGAGGGCGTACTACGAGCGCGAGGTGGCGCCGGGGTTGAGCGGGGTGCCGCACGCCGCGGCCCTGCTCGGGCCGGGGTCCGAGGTGCTGGGGTACGACGACGACGTGTCGGCCGATCACGCCTTCGGTGAGCGCGTGCTGATCTTCCGGGAGGTTCCCGGGGAGAGTGCCGGGGACTTCTTCGCCGCGCAGCTCGGCGTGGATCCGGCGCGGGGGATGGGGGTGGCGGACTGGCTGCGGTCGCCGACGCAGATCCTGGCGACGCTGACCGCCGGCGCGGTGTTCCACGACCCGGCCGGCGAGCTGGCCCGGCGGCGGGCGGCGCTGCGGTGGTACCCGGACGACGTGTGGCGGTATGCGCTGGCGGCGGGCTGGCTGCGGGTGGCGCAGGAGGAGCCTTTTGTCGGGCGTACGGGTTCGACCGGCGACGACCTCGGATCGCGGCTGATCGCGGGCCGGCTGGTGCGGGAGCTGAT
>NZ_JBFAZH010001494.1:0-1601 GCF_040681735.1 Actinoplanes sp. NPDC051633
GGGCTGACCGGGCTGACTGGGCTGGCCGGGCTGGCCTGGCTGCGCGGGCTGGTTCGGCGGCTGGCCGTAGCCGGGCTGGCCCGGGTACGCGCCCGGCATGCCGTACTGCGGCTGGCCGTACACGCCGGGCGGCGGCTTCGGCTTCGCGACGTGGAACAGGCCGCGCCAGAGGCCGTAGAGCGCCCAGGCGGCGACCGCGAAGACCGCCAGCCACGCGGCCCGCGCCAGGAACTCCTCGAGCGCGGCCCGGACGCTGAAGCCGGCGACGTTGATGAGCCCGATCAGCACCCCGAAGAGCACGCCGAAGAAGGCGGCCACCGCGTACTCGATCAGGGCGATCATCGTGATCAGCTGTGCCTTGGGGTGGCGCGGCTGGACCAGCAGCGACAGCAGGACCGCGGCGAGCGGGAAGAAGATCGTCGCCACGTTCACGAAGCCGTAGAAGCTGTCCTGCGTGCGGCTGCCGAAGGCCTCGCCGTCGCCGGCCGGGATCAGGCGGATCACCTGCACGAAGAGCAGCACGGCCGGCGCGGCCACCAGGGCCCAGGCCGCGATGTCGCGCACCGGCCGGAGCAGTTGGCCGGCAGAGCGGCCATCCCCCGGCGCGGGCTGCGGTTGGCTGGTCACGGGGACTCCTCGATCATGACGGGTCGAAACGGGCTGGCTCAGAGTAGTCCCGCAGGGCCATGACGTCTCGTTCAGCCGGGTGCGTCAGGATGGGTTCATGCGGATCACGGTGCTCACCGGCGGTATCGGCGGCGCGCGGTTCCTGGTCGGGGTGCGTGCGTACGCCCGGGCGGCCGGGGCCGAGGTCACCGCGGTGGTCAATGTCGGCGACGACGTGCGGATGCACGGCCTGCAGATCTGTCCCGACCTGGACAGCGTGATGTACACGCTGGGCGGCGCGGCGGATCCCGAGCGGGGCTGGGGCCGCGTCGGCGAGAGCTGGGTGGTGAAGGAGGAACTGGCCGCCTACGGCGCCGAGCCGGCCTGGTTCGGCCTGGGCGACAAGGACACCGCCACCCATCTGGTACGCACCACGATGCTGACCGCCGGCTATCCCCTCTCCCAGGTCACGGCGGCCCTGTGCGCCCGCTGGCAGCCCGGCGTCACGCTGCTGCCGGCCACCGACGACCGCCTCGAGACGCACGTCGTCGTCGACGTCGAGGGTGAACGCCGGGCGATCCACTTCCAGGAGTGGTGGGTCCGGTACCGCGGCGACCTGCCCACGCACCGGTTCGTCTTCGCCGGCGCCGACACCGCCAAACCCGCGCCCGGGGTGCTCGAGGCCATCGGCAACGCCGACGTGGTGCTCTTCGCGCCGAGCAACCCCGTGGTCAGCGTCGCGCCGATCCTGGCCGTGCCCGAGCTCCGGGAAGCCGTGGCGGACGGCCCGGCGCCGGTCATCGGGGTGTCGCCGATCATCGGCGGATCGCCGGTGCGCGGCATGGCCGACCGCTGCCTGGAGACGCTGGGCGTCGAGGTCAGCGCGACCGGGGTGGGGGCGCTCTACGGCGCCCGCACGGAGGGAGGGCTGCTCGACGGCTGGCTGGTCGATGCCAGTGACGAGGGCGCCGGTGTGCCGGGGGTCACCACCCGGG
>NZ_JBFAZH010001495.1:0-1601 GCF_040681735.1 Actinoplanes sp. NPDC051633
CCGGAATTTGTGCACTTAACCGGCTATTAGATCGCGGCCGACCCCGAGGCTGCCCGGGCGCGGATCGCGGGTGCACTGGACGACTACTGGCGGGCTGCCGTGGCGCCGTTCTGGGTGCGGCTGCATGCGCTGCTGCAGGACGACATCGCCTACCGGCTCGAGCAGCTCGCGGACGGCGGCGTGGACGCGCTGCTACGCGGCCTGCACCCGTCCGTCCGGTTCGACGACATGACGCTGCACGTCCAGAAGTACTACGACGGCGACGCGTCCTCCGACGGTCGCGGCGTGCTGCTCGTGCCGTGCGCGTTCGCCTGGCCGGACGTCATGGTCCGCACCGCGCAGCCGGTGCCGGTGGCCCTGTCGTATTCGCCCCGCGGGGTGGGCCGGCTCTGGGAACAGCATCGGAGCTCGCGTCATGCCGCCCTGGCGGAGGTGCTCGGACGCACGAGAGCCGATCTGCTCCGGCTGCTCGACCTGCCGATGGCCACGTCGCAACTGGCCACCCAGCTCGGCTACGCCGCGCCGACCGTGAGCGCGCACCTCAAGGCGTTGCACGCCGCCGGCATCGTCACCGCCCGCCGCGACGGGCGCTTCGTGCTCTACAGCCGCGCCCCGGTCGGCGACCTCTTGATGGCCGGCCCATGAGCCGCCACTGCTAAGGTGCCGACGTGGACTCACCCCTTACCAACGCGGCCCTGATCGTGGTGGATCTGATGCCCCGCATCGTCGAGCAGGACCTGGGCCCGCACCGTGGCGCCGATGTGGTGGCCCGCGCGAGTCGCCTGGTCGCGGCGTTCCGGCGCGCCGGCGCCACCGTGGTGCTGGTCCGGGTGGAGCGGCCGCACGTCGCCGAGCAGCCGCCCGGCAGCGGCTTCGTCCCGGAGATGGAGCCGCAGCCCGGCGACATCGCCGTGGTGAAACGCACCATCGGCGCGTTCTATGGCACGGGCCTGGCCGAGAAGCTGCGGGAGCGCGGCGTGGACACGGTGGTGATGGCCGGCATCGCGACGACGATGGGTGTCGAGTCGACCGCTCGCGCCGCCGCCGATCACGGGTTCGAGGTGACCTTCGCCGCGGACGCGATGAGCGGGATGACGGCGGGCGAGCACGAGCACGCGCTGCGGGTGGTGCTGCCGCGGTTCGGTGCCGTCGTCACCACCGACGAGATCGTCGAGCGCGTCACCACAGAAGGTGTCACTACAGAGGTCGGTGGTCCAAGCGGAGGCTCTCGATCCGCTTGAACCACCGACAACCTCTTCGCTACCCGCTATGCGCCGGAGTAATCACGCCCGGCAATAAAGTCGGCAGCAACTCTGTCAGGATCGCCATGCCGTCGCGGCTGAGCACCGACTCCGCGTGGAACTGCACGCCCGCGAAGGACGGTCCACGCAGGGCGTGCACGGTCCCGTCGGCCGGGTCGCGGGCGATCTCCACCACGCCGTGCGGGGTCTGGAGGCGGTCGGTGGCCGACACCGCGGTGAAGCTGGAGTAGAAGCCGACCCGTCTGGGCGTACCCCACAGATCGATGTCCTTGGCGACGCCCTGATAGGGCATGTCGCGGCGGTGCAACGGCAGCCCCAGCAGGCCGGACAGGACCTGAT
>NZ_JBFAZH010001496.1:0-1599 GCF_040681735.1 Actinoplanes sp. NPDC051633
CGCGGCGCCCTCGTAGTTCTGCGCGTCGTACTCCTCCGGCGTGGCCACATACCCGGCGTACGCGTTGGCGTATCCGGTCAGCATCACGTGCTCGACCGGCAGCTGGGCCCGCACCGCGTCGATCACGCGCTGCCCGGAGACGATGGTGAACTCGCCCGGCGCGGTGCTGATCGCCAGCTGCCCGATGCGCAGCACCTGCAGCGGCATCACCTGCGGCGTCCACGGTGGATTCTGGCTGCCGGTGCCGAGAAATACCTGCTTGGGCGCCTGGCACTGGCGTACCGGCAGCGGGGTCGGGTTGACCACGATGCCCGCGAAGAGCAGCAGCGGGTTGGTGGAGAGGTCGCCCTCCTCGACGATCGGCGGGCCGGGGCCGTCCTCGGCGCCGGCGGTGAAGTTCTGGCCGAGCGCGCCCGGGCAGGTGCGGTGCGGCCGGCCGTCGGGGGTGTACTGCGGCGCGACGTCCACGCCGGAGAAGTCGACGTAGCGGCCGCGCGAGTCGAGCGGCCCGGAGAGCTCCTCGGTGACGTTGTCGAACAGCTGCCGAGCCTTCTCGGCCTGGAGCCGGCCGATGATGCGGGTGTTCTCGAACTCGTCGTCGGTCGGGCCCTGCGCGCCGCCGCCCCGCAGGTTGGGCGACATGTCCCCGGCCGAGGTCTGCGCGAACGCCGCCACGAACCCGCCGCGCTCCGCCCACTCGACGCCGTGCACGTCGTGCTCGATGAGGTGTGCCGCGTAGCCCTTGTTGTCGGCGCTGATCAGATGGTTGGTCTGGGTCATCGAGGTGCCGTGGGTGGCGAAGAACGACAGCATGCCGACCGGGGCGCCGCCCTGCTCGAAGCGCAGCACGGTCATCCGGCGGTCGACCGCGCCGGGGAACTTCGCCCTGTCGGCGGCGGGATTGAGGTTGTAGGCCTCGAGCGAGCGGTTCACGTTCGCGCCGGTGAGCGTACCCTCGGCGAACTTGACCTTGCCCGGCTTCGCACTCGCCTCGGCGGCGGCGACGGCCCGGACGATGCCCGACACGAGGGCCTCGAAGACCGGCGCCTCGAAGCCGAGGGTGGTGAGGTTCCACAGGGTGTATTCGGAGAACCCGCCCGGCCCGGAGTGGGTGTGCGTCGCGGTCAGGACCAGATTCTGATTCGTGTACGCGCCGGGCAGGCGCGCCTGCAGCCGGCGCAGCACCTCGACCTGGACGGCCTGGGTGATGAAGTCCACCTCGGTGCTGACGAACGCCACCCGTTTCGAGCCGTCCGCCACCACGAAGGCCCGTGCCCACTGGCGGGACGCGATCCCGGCGGTGGTCTGCGCCGGGTCCGCATACCCGAGCATGCCCACCTCGGCGGCCTCACCGGTGACGTCCGCGATCCCCACGCCGACCCGGTAGCCGTCCGCGGCACCGGCCGGCGTGGGTGGCGCGAACACTAGTAGAAAAGCTGTCAGAACGGTCAGCAAGCGCGGCACGGCGACCTCCTCGGTATCGAGACAAGTGAATGTTAAATCCATTCACGTTCGGCCGCACGACTTGTTACCGCCAAGTATCTGTGCCCGCACCCGCGCAGGTGGTCCGGGAACGGTTGGGGTCGCTCTCCCAGATCA
>NZ_JBFAZH010001497.1:0-1593 GCF_040681735.1 Actinoplanes sp. NPDC051633
TCCCTCATCTTCGTAGAAGATGTTCCGAATATATCCTTAGAAAGGAGGTGATCCAGCCGCACCTTCCGATACGGCTACCTTGTTACGACTTCACCCCAATCATTTGTCCCACCTTCGACGGCTAGCTCCAAATGGTTACTCCACCGGCTTCGGGTGTTACAAACTCTCGTGGTGTGACGGGCGGTGTGTACAAGACCCGGGAACGTATTCACCGTAGCATGCTGATCTACGATTACTAGCGATTCCAGCTTCATATAGTCGAGTTGCAGACTACAATCCGAACTGAGAACAACTTTATGGGATTTGCTTGACCTCGCGGTTTCGCTGCCCTTTGTATTGTCCATTGTAGCACGTGTGTAGCCCAAATCATAAGGGGCATGATGATTTGACGTCATCCCCACCTTCCTCCGGTTTGTCACCGGCAGTCAACTTAGAGTGCCCAACTTAATGATGGCAACTAAGCTTAAGGGTTGCGCTCGTTGCGGGACTTAACCCAACATCTCACGACACGAGCTGACGACAACCATGCACCACCTGTCACTCTGTCCCCCGAAGGGGAAAACTCTATCTCTAGAGGGGTCAGAGGATGTCAAGATTTGGTAAGGTTCTTCGCGTTGCTTCGAATTAAACCACATGCTCCACCGCTTGTGCGGGTCCCCGTCAATTCCTTTGAGTTTCAACCTTGCGGTCGTACTCCCCAGGCGGAGTGCTTAATGCGTTAGCTGCAGCACTAAGGGGCGGAAACCCCCTAACACTTAGCACTCATCGTTTACGGCGTGGACTACCAGGGTATCTAATCCTGTTTGATCCCCACGCTTTCGCACATCAGCGTCAGTTACAGACCAGAAAGTCGCCTTCGCCACTGGTGTTCCTCCATATCTCTGCGCATTTCACCGCTACACATGGAATTCCACTTTCCTCTTCTGCACTCAAGTTTTCCAGTTTCCAATGACCCTCCACGGTTGAGCCGTGGGCTTTCACATCAGACTTAAAAAACCGCCTACGCGCGCTTTACGCCCAATAATTCCGGATAACGCTTGCCACCTACGTATTACCGCGGCTGCTGGCACGTAGTTAGCCGTGGCTTTCTGATTAGGTACCGTCAAGACGTGCATAGTTACTTACACATTTGTTCTTCCCTAATAACAGAGTTTTACGATCCGAAGACCTTCATCACTCACGCGGCGTTGCTCCGTCAGGCTTTCGCCCATTGCGGAAGATTCCCTACTGCTGCCTCCCGTAGGAGTCTGGACCGTGTCTCAGTTCCAGTGTGGCCGATCACCCTCTCAGGTCGGCTACGCATCGTTGCCTTGGTAAGCCGTTACCTTACCAACTAGCTAATGCGGCGCGGATCCATCTATAAGTGACAGCAAAACCGTCTTTCACTATTGAACCATGCGGTTCAATATATTATCCGGTATTAGCTCCGGTTTCCCGAAGTTATCCCAGTCTTATAGGTAGGTTATCCACGTGTTACTCACCCGTCCGCCGCTAACGTCAGAGGAGCAAGCTCCTCGTCTGTTCGCTCGACTTGCATGTATTAGGCACGCCGCCAGCGTTCATCCTGAGCCAGGATCAAACTCTCCATAAAAA
>NZ_JBFAZH010001498.1:0-1593 GCF_040681735.1 Actinoplanes sp. NPDC051633
GGCGCCCATGGTGACGGCGACCGCGTCGGCCCGCCAGCATGGGCGCCCGGGGCGCGATGCTCTGTCACGCCGGGCCGGCGCCGCTGATGGTGCCAGCACCGCAGGTCGCGACCGGCGACCCGTGCGGCGCGGGTGACCGGTTCGCCGCCACGGCCGCGCTCGCCCTCGCCGGGGGTGCGCTCGTCTCGGAGGCGGTGGTGGAGGCGGTCGCCGCCGCCACGGCCTACGTCGCGGCCGGGGGCATCAACGCCACCGAGCCGCCGGTCCACGAGAGCGGCGACGTGCACGACGTGATCGCTCGTGTCCGGGCCCGCGGGGGCACCGTCGTGGCCACCGGCGGCTGCTTCGACCTGCTGCACGTCGGTCACCTCGCCACCCTGCGGGCCGCGCGCCAGCTCGGCGACTGCCTGATCGTGTGCCTGAACTCCGACGACTCGGTGCGAGCGCTGAAGGGCCCGGACCGGCCGCTCACCAACGAGCGCGACCGCGCCCGGCTGCTGGCCGCCCTCGACTGCGTGGACGCCGTGGAGGTCTTCACCGAGACCACCCCGGACGCCGTCCTCGCCCGGCTGCGGCCGGACGTGTGGGTCAAGGGCGGCGACTACGCCGAGGTCCCCGAGTCGAAGGTCCTCGACCGCTGGGGCGGCCGGACCGTGATCGTGCCGTACCTCGACGGCCGGTCCACCACGAACACCATCGCCCGAGCGAAAGGCTGAGACACATGGACGCAGTACTGGTCACCGGAGGATCGAGCGGCCTGGGCGCCGCGGTCGTCGAGGCGGTCACCAAGGCGGGCGGCCGGCCGTACGTCATCGACCGGCAGCGGCCCGCCGAGGGGGTGCCGTGGGTCGAGTGCGACCTGGCCGACACCCGCGCCGCCGAGGCGGCCACCCGCGAGGTGATCGCGGACGCCGGCGGTCTCGACGGTGTGGTCACCGCGGCCGGGATGGACGTGCCCGGCGCTCTGGCCGACGTGCCCGGCGAGGTGTGGGACCGGATCATCCAGATCGATCTGATGGCGACCGCGGCGGTGATCCGGGCGGCGCTGCCCGCGCTGACCGACAGCCACGGCGGCATCGTCACCATCTCGTCCACATTGGGCATCAAGGCGGTCAGCGACGCGACCGCGTACTGTGCCGCGAAGTTCGGCGTGGTCGGCTTCACCCGCGCGCTCTCCGCCGAGCTGGCCGGGCAGGTCGGCGTCACGCTGGTCATCCCGGGCGGCATGCGGACCCGGTTCTTCGACGAGCGTGACGAGAAGTACAAGCCCGGCCCGGACGCCATCCTGAACGACCCGGCGAACGTGGCGGCGGCGATCCTGTTCGCGCTGCAGCAGCCGGCCGGCAGCGCGGTCCGGGAGCTGGTCATCGCGGCCGAGCGGGAGAGCTCGTACCCGTGATCCTGGTTCTCCGCGCGCTCGGCGTCGGCGATCTCGCGGCCGGAGTGCCCGCCCTGCGCGGCCTCCGCGCCGCGTTCCCCGATCGGCGTCTCGCCCTCGCCACCCCGGCCTGGCTCGGCCCGCTGGTCGCTCTGATCGGCGGCGTCGACGAGCTGATCCCGCTGGACGGCCTGGACCGGCCGCTGCCGTCGGTG
>NZ_JBFAZH010001499.1:0-1593 GCF_040681735.1 Actinoplanes sp. NPDC051633
GTGCATATGTTGATTATAACTACCATCATTTTTATTAACTGTTACCTCAGTTGAACGCATAAAACCAATCAAATTTTTCGACCAGGACCAGGTCGGGCACCGTCCGCCGGACCATCCCCGCCGCGGCCGCCGCGTCCCCGGTGGTTCCGGCCACGATCGCGCGCCCCTCGCTGACCTCGGGCAGGAGAAGCTCCAGACCACTGACGAAGAGGGCATGGTCGTCCACGACGGCAACTCGGATGGTCCCCAGCATGCGGGCCGGATGCCCGATCGAGGTCCACTCATGCGTGTGATCCGCCGCCGCGACCGCATCGATCCGGCCGCGCTGATGCTGCGGACCATGTGCCACGAGCTGCGGCCGCCGATGGCGACTCTCGCGTCGCTGATCCAGGCGCTGGCCGACCAGCCGTCCGGCGAGCGCCGTGCCGAGCTGGCGGAGATGGCGGTGGCGCACGCGGCGCACGCCCGCGCCGTCCTCGAGCAGGCCTCGGCGGTCGGTGCCACCGACCACGCCCAGCCGCTGTGTCACGTCCTGCCGCTGGCCCTGGGCACGGTGCCCGCCGACGCGAGCGCCGACCTGAGGGCCGACCTGAGCCCCGCGGCGCTGGCCTGGCCGGTGCATGCCCGGCACACCCGGCAGGTGCTGATCAACCTGCTCGGCAACGCGTTCCGGCACGGCGTGCCGGGCGGCCCGGTGCGGCTGCTCGGCAACGTCCGCGGGCGCCGGCTGCGGCTCGTGGTGGCCAACGCCGGCCGGTTCAGCCGCGACCTCGGCGCCGCGCTACGGCGGCCCGATCCGCCCCCCGGCGAGAAGGGCCTCGGGCTGTGGGTCGTGCGGCAGGCCGTCGCCGCGAACGGTGGCACGGTCCGGGCGCGAGCCTGCCATCGTGGCCGGGCCGTCGAGGTCGAGGTGCGGCTGCCCGCCCTGAAATGACCCTGAGGTGGCTTGAAATGACTCTGAGGTGACCCGGACGGGCCATCGGGTGGCCCCGGGAGGTCGGCGATGCGGGCAACTTCATTGATGTGTTCAACCACGTCAAGGATCTGCAGTTCGAGGCGCGTCCGGACGGCCCCGACGCCGCGTTCGCCCGCCGTCTGCAGGAGGTGCTCGGCGGGCGCTGGGGCGAGCTCACCCTCGCGCACCAGTATCTGTTCCAGGGCTGGGGGTGCCGGCTGCCCGGGAAGTACCGCGACCTGCTGCTCGACGTGGGCACCGAGGAGCTGGCGCACGTCGAGATGATCTGCGTGATGATCGCCCGCCTGCTGCAGGACGCGCCACTGTCGGTGCAGGAGGCGGCGGCCGAGACCGACCCGGTGCTGGCCGCGGTCTACGGCGGGTCGCTGCCGGCCCAGATGATCACCGCGGGTGGTGGCCCGATGCCCGCGGACAGCTGCGGCACGCCCTGGTCCGGCGCGTACGTCACGGCCAGTGGCAACCTGCTCGCCGACTTCCACCTGAACGTCACCGCCGAGGCGCAGAGCCGGCTGCAGCTGGCCCGGCTCTTCCACATGACCGACGACCCGGTCGTCAAACAGATGCTGCGCTTCCTGCTGTCCCGGGACACCGCGCACCAGAAGTTCTGGATCCGGGCC
>NZ_JBFAZH010001500.1:0-1591 GCF_040681735.1 Actinoplanes sp. NPDC051633
TTCAGCTCCGACGCCCGGGTGACCGCCTCGTCGAGCAGCTCGGCCAGCCTGATCGTGTCGCCCGACCGGCTCTTGAACGGTTTCCCGTCGCGGCCGAGGATCGAGCCGAACGCGACGTGCTCGACGCTCACCTGCGAGGGGATCCAGCCGGCCTCGCGGGCCACCGCCCACACCATCCGGAAGTGGGTGCGCTGCGGGGTGCCGACGACGTAGAGCATCCGGTCGGCGTGCAGCATGCCGACCCGGTATCGGACCGCGGCGAGGTCGGTGGCCGCGTACCCGAATCCGCCGTCGCTCTTGCGCACGATCAGCGGCAGCGGTTCGCCGTCGCGTCCGGTGAAGCCGGCCGGGAACGCGCACAGCGCGCCCTCGCTCTGGAGCAGCAGACCGAGGTCGGACAGGTCGTCGACGACGCCGGGCAGCATGTCGTTGTAGAAGCTCTCCCCCACGAAGTCGTCCGGGCTCAGCGTGATGCCCATCCGGTCGTACACCGCCAGGAAGTGCCGCTCGGACCGGGCGACCAGCTCCCGCCACAGCGCGAGGGTCTGCTCGTCGCCGCCCTGCAGCGCCACCACCCGCCGCCGCGACCGGGTGCGGAAGTCCTCATCGGCGTCGAACCGGGCCCGCGCGGCCTGGTAGAACGCGGTCAGATCGTCGCCCGCGGGGTGCTCCTGCAGGTGCTCGACGAGCATGCCGAACGGCGTGCCCCAGTCGCCCAGATGGTTGGCCCGCCGCACGTCGTGGCCGATCTGCTCGAGCAGCCGGGCCGCGGCGTCGCCGATGATCGTCGACCGCAGATGGCCGACGTGCATCTCCTTGGCCACGTTGGGCGCCGAGTAGTCGATCACCACGGTCTGCGGCGACGTCGTCCGCGGGATCTCGACCGGGCCGGCGACCGCGGCGGCGATGACGGAGTCGTCCACGGTCAGGTTGATGAACCCCGGCCCGGAGACGGACGCGGTGGCGAGGCCGTCGAATGCGGCGCGGGCGACGACCTCAGCGGCGATGTCCCGCGGCGCGCGGCGCAGCGTGCGGGCGAGTTGCAGGGACGCGTCGCTCTGGAAGTCGGCGTGCTGGGAGCGGCGGACCACCGGATCCACGGGTTGCCCGGCGATCGCCGCGTAGGCGGACGCGAGCGAGGCGGACAGCTGAGCTTCGAGATTCATCGGGCGACCTCATCGGGTTATCGACGGGTCGTCACCTCAGCTCGGCGGAGACCCGCCGGCGGGAGACACGTGTCAGCGCGGACGGAGCGGGGAGCGGCGGCGTCGGGTGCTGAACACGCGGTTATCTTATCCGCCATGACGGTCGGCTGGAATCCGGATGCCGCGGGGGTGGTGCGGCTGCCCTCGGGAGTGCTGGTGCGCGGGCGGGGTCTGCGCGATGCCATGCCGTCCGGGCACGCGCCGACGTTCGGGGTCTATCTGCTGGGCGCGGCGCCACCGGAGTTCGGGTGGACCAGCCGGTGGGTCGAGTGGCCGGACTTCCGGCTCCCGCGCGACCCCGCGTACCTCCGGCAGGTTCTGATCGAGGTGTTGGACCACGCGCCGGAGGGCCGCGCCGAGCTCGCGTGCGGCGGCGGTCGCGGCCG
>NZ_JBFAZH010001501.1:0-1591 GCF_040681735.1 Actinoplanes sp. NPDC051633
ACCCGGGCGCTACATTGCGACCCACCCTGTGCCGGGGTGGGGGTGGCGGCGGGGCCCGCGCCGCCGCCGGGGATGATCTTGGCGCGGTCCGGCGAGTGCTGTACCTGATCTTCAATGAGGGGTACGCCGCCAGCAGCGGCGCCGACGTCCACCGCGTCGACCTGTCCGCCGAGGCGATCCGGCTGACCCGGATGCTGCCCGCGTCCGACCCCGAGACGGCGGGCCTGCTCGCCCTGATGCTGCTCACCGACGCCCGCCGTCCGGCCCGCACCGACCCCTCCGGCGCGCTGATCCCCCTGCAGGAGCAGGACCGCACGCTGTGGGACCAAGCGCTGATCGCCGAGGGCACGGCGATCCTGAACGCCACCTTCAGCGCCGGCGAGTATCAGCTCCAGGCGGCCATCGCCGCTCTGCACGACCGCGCGGCCCGGCCCGAGGACACCGACTGGCTGCACATCGTCGCCCTCTACGGCGTGCTGGAGCAGCTCACCGGCAACCCGCTGGTCACCCTCAACCGGGCGATCGCCGCCGCCATGGTCGACGGCCCGGAGGAAGGGCTGCGCCTGCTCGACGGCCTGGACGAGCGGCTGGCCGGCCATCACCGCCTCGACGCGACCCGCGCCCACCTGCTCGAACGCGCGGGCCGGCGGGACGAGGCGCTGGCGCACTACCGGCGGGCGGCGGCCCGGACCACCAGCCTGGCCGAGCGCAACTACCTCACCGTCAGGGCGGCCCGGCTGTTCTCGTCAGCCCAGGGGTAGCGCGGAGGTAGCCCAGAGGTAGCTCGGCCACGCTGCGCCACGCCTGAACGCCGACCTTGCCGGCCATCAGCCGGACGTGGTCGACGGCGAAGTCGATGGGCAGGTGCTCGGCGGCCTGCGCGGCGGCGCGCTCCAGCTCGGGCCGCGGGTGGTCGTGCCCGATGGTCAAATGCGGTACGACCTCGTCGAACGCGCCCTCGAACGGCGGCGCCTGCGGGTAGCGCCGCCACACCGTCTCGGTCAGTCCCCGGAAGCGGTGCGCCGGCTCGGGCGCCAGCCAGGCCACGACGTCGCCGAACCATCCGACGCGCTCGAGCCGGCCCGCGAAGGCGGGCAGCGCCCGGAACAGCTCGCGCAGCTCGCCGAGGTCGATGTCGGGCAGCGGCAGGAACGGGAACAGCACGGTGATGTGCGCGGGAACGTTCCACCGCGCGGCGCGGTCGAGGCGGGCGCGGTGCCGGCCGACCGCCTCCTCGGCCTCGGGCACCACCACGAGCAGCGCCGTCTGCAGATCCTCCACCCGTCCGCCCGGTCAGCAGTTGGCGCGGGCCGGCAGGCCGGCCGGGTCGGGGTGCCGGTCGCGGAACCCGGAGTCGATGAAGTCCAGCAGCCGCTGCACGTCGCCGAAGGTGGACGCGACGCCGAAGGACACCCGCACCGCGCCGCTGCTGTCGGTGCCGAGCACCCGCAGGTAGTCGTCGATGGTGCGGACCCCGCGGCGGGCCGCGCCGGTGAGCCGGCGCGGGGCGATGGGGAAGGCGCCGGGCCCCCCGGCCCGGGGTCGGACGGAGCCGGGACGCAGCGCCAGGCCGGGCGGGGGGGGCGCGGCG
>NZ_JBFAZH010001502.1:0-1587 GCF_040681735.1 Actinoplanes sp. NPDC051633
GGACCGGACGGCTCGGACCGGCCGGTCCGCACACGTCACTGTTGATCCAGACCCCGCCGGGCACGGTCTGGTCGTACACCGCCCGGGCGAAGGCCCGCACCGACTCGGCCTGCGACCCGTACGACCAGATCTCGTGGGTGAGCGCGAAGGTCAGCGTCGTGTCGACCGACCGCGGCGGAAACACCGCCCCGCCCAGCACGTTGCGCCGGTAGAAGTAGACGTTGGCGTTGCGGAAGACGCCCTGGGCCTTCTTGTGCACACACTCCTCGTAGAGGTGCCGGGCCACCTCGACCCCGATCAGGTCGCTCTCGCGCAGGGCCGGCTCGCGGTCGGCCAGCTCCAGCATCGACCCGGCGGCGCAGCCGATGTCGACGATCCGGCCCGGCCGGACCAGCGACCGGACCTGCTCCCACTTGCGCGTTGCGCTGTCGGAGAAAGCGGAGATGTAGGTCCGGTAGTCGCGGGTCGTGGTCAGCCCGCCCTCGTCGCCGACCACCGGGTCGTTCATCACCGAGCGGACCAGGTCGGTCAGCCGGTAGCGCTCGAACACGTCGACGGTCGCCGGGTGGGCCAGCCGCCGCCACTGTTCGTCGCCGGCGGCCAGCCGCAGCAGCACCTCCCAGGGCCCGTCCGGACGGGGGTCCACGCCGTCCTCGACCGGAATGATCGTGAAGCCGAGGCCTGCGTACATGGCCGCCACGGAGGGCGTCGAACACGCGACCTCGGTGTCGCGCGGAGTCAGGGTGATCCCGGTGGAGGCGAGCACGTTCTTCAGCGTGACCTCGGCGAAGCGGTCGGTGGGCGCGGTGTCGAACACGGGCACGACCAGCGACGACAGCTGCTCTCGTACGCTGAAGTGCTCGATCGCCGCTTCCCGGCGGTGATAGGGCACCGGGTTGCGCCTGGTGTTGGAATGGTTCGCCGAGGTCACCGGCCACACGACGGTCGCATCGGAGAAGGAGCGCAGCACCGACGCCTGGAAGCGGGTCAGCACGTGATGGCGCCCGGGAAACAGCAGATAGGTCACCGCCAAGATCTTATTTGCCGGCCGTGTCGATTTCCCGCCCCGCCGTTCGAGCTATTGGGTGAGAGACCGAACGTGACCGTGTTGAACGCAGTCGAGTTGGAGGAGATCCGATGAGGTACCTGACCCTGCTCCGCGCCGCCCAGCCCGCGAGCCCGCCGCCGCCGGAGCTGATGGAGGCGATCATGAAGCTCGGCGAGGACGCCACCGCGGCCGGCGCCCTGCTGGACCAGTCCGGCCTGGCCCCGTCCGCGGCCGGTGCCCAGGTCAAGCTGAGCGGTGGCGAGCTGAGCGTCACCGACGGGCCGTTCGCCGAGTCCAAGGAGATCATCAGCTACGCGCTCTACGAGGTGCGGGACAAGGCCGAGGCGGTCGAGTGGGCGTCGCGCTTCGTGAAGGCGCACCGCGATCTGTGGCCCGGCTGGGAGGGTGAGGTCGACGTGCTCAAGACCTTCGGCCCCGAGGACTTCCCCCCGCAATGACGAGCGACGTCAACGACACCGTCGCGGCGGTGTGGCGGATCGAGTCGGCCCGGCTGATCGCCGGGCTGGCCCGGTTCGTCC
>NZ_JBFAZH010001503.1:0-1583 GCF_040681735.1 Actinoplanes sp. NPDC051633
CTTCGGCAAGGGCGGAGAACCCGGGCGTGTCGGGGGCCAGCGGCCGCGCGACGTCCACGGAGTCATCGGTCA
Source organism: Actinoplanes sp. NPDC051633 (assembly GCF_040681735.1). Taxonomy (NCBI): domain Bacteria; kingdom Bacillati; phylum Actinomycetota; class Actinomycetes; order Micromonosporales; family Micromonosporaceae; genus Actinoplanes; species Actinoplanes sp. NPDC051633. Next base: position 73 of record NZ_JBFAZH010001503.1, read on the forward strand.
CGCAGTGGGGATACCCGTGACCAGGGCGGGATACCACCGCGCGGCGATCTTCCGGTTGCCGCTGTCGTTGGGGTGCACCCCGTCGTACGTGTCGGTGGCCGTGCTGAAGCCGGTCCACTGGTCGACCACGGTGACCGGGGAGGCCGCGGTGCTGAGCGACGCCGCCCACGCCGGGATCGCCGCGTTGAGCGCGACCGCCCGCTGCCCGCAGTCGGCGCAGTTGGCGGGGTTCATCGGGATGATCTGGGCGACGAGGATCCTCATGGCCGGGTTCGCGGCGCGCATCTGCCCGACGAGCTTGGTGAAGGCGGCCAGGATCGTCTGCGGCGACAGGTTGTTCCACACGTCGTTGGTGCCCAGGTGCATCATCACGACGTCGGGATCGGTGGCCGCGAGCCAGCCCGGCAGCAGGTTCTGGTTCGCGATGTTCACGGCGAGGAAGCCGCCGTGGCCCTCGTTGTCGCCGTCGTGGGTGAAGCCGCAGCCCTGCGCCGGCAGCGTTCCGACGAAGTCGACCTCGGTGCGGCCGGCCTGCTGCAGCTGCTGCCAGAGCAGGGCGCGCCAGCAGCCGGGGGAGCCGGTGATCGAGTCGCCGAGCGGCATGACGCGCACGGTGTCACCGGGCTCCGGGTCCGGGTCGGGCGGCGGATCGGTCACGCCGCCGTCGCACACCACCCCGTTGAGCGTGAAGGAGGCCGGCGACGTGTTTACGCCGGTGAACGAGCCGTTGAAGCCGAAGGACGCCGTCCCGTTCGTCGGGATCGAGGCGTTCCAGGCGGCGTTGCGCGCCCCGGTGTCGGTCGCGACGGCGTTCCAGATCTGCGTGATGCGCTGGCCGGACGGGAATGCGAAGGCCAGCGCCCAACCGGTGATCGGGTCGCCGAGGTTGGTCACGGCGACGGTTGCGCCGAAGCCGCCCGGCCATTGACTGGTGACGGAGTAGGTGACCTGACAGCCGGCGGCGGCGCTGGGGGAGGGAGCGACCAGACCGGCGGCGACCATAACTAGAGCGGCGAGTTTCATGGCATCTATGGGAGCGCTCCCATAGACCTGTGTCAATAGGGTGTGCCCGCGTACCGGCCGGGTTACGGTGTAGTCATGAGCGAGCAGGTCACCAACTGGGCCGGGAACATCGTCTTCACGGCGCAGCGGGTGCATCGCCCGGCCTCCGTACCCGAGGTGCAGGAACTCGTCGCCCGCGCCGAGCGGGCCCGCGTCCTGGGCAGCGGCCATTCCTTCAACCGCATCTCGGACACCGGCGGCGACCTCATCTCGCTTTCCGCCATGCCGCGGATTCTGGGGATCAGCGAGGACCGGCGCTCGGTCCGGGTCGACGGCGGCATCCGGTACGGCGACCTGGTCGCGCAGCTCGACGAGGCCGGCGTGGCCCTGCACAACCTCGCCTCGCTGCCGCACATCTCGGTCGCCGGCGCGGTCACCACCGACACCCACGGCTCCGGCGAGCGCAACCATTACCTGGCCGACGCTGTGTAGTCGCTGGAGCTGGTCCG
>NZ_JBFAZH010001504.1:0-1583 GCF_040681735.1 Actinoplanes sp. NPDC051633
CCGCGGTGGGATCCGGCGCCGGGGAGCGGTCGCGCTGTTCGGTGCCCGAGCTCTCCTTCTTCAGGTACGTGGACACGCCCGTCCACACCTCCGAACCGTCCACAGTGGCCGTCACCACCACGTCGAACTGCCGCCCCCGCGGGTGCGGACGCAGATCCGCCGCCCGCACCAGGAGGTCCAGCGCCGCGTCGGCGGGCACCGGGCGGTGCACCGTGATCCGGTTGGCCACGTGGATCAGCCCGACCACCGGGAACGGGAAGTCCGCCGCCGACATCAGCCGCATCGCCAGCGGGAACGCCAGGACGTGCGGATACGTGGCCGGCAGCAGGTCGGTCAGCGGGAAGCCGCACACCCGGTCGTACTGCGCGAGGTGGGCCCGATCCACCCGGACGGTCCGCTCGAGCCGCTCGCCGGGCAGGTCCGCCGGGCGCGGCCGGGGCAGCAGCGTAGTGGCGGCCCGCAGGTAGAAGGACATCGTCACGCCCCCAGCAGACTCTGGCCGCAGACCCGCACCACGTTGCCGGTGACCGTGCCGGACCCCGGCGCCGCGAACCAGGCGACCGTCTCGGCCACGTCGACCGGCAGGCCGCCCTGCGCCATGCTGTTCATCCGGCGCCCGGCCTCGCGCAACATCATCGGCATCCGCGCGGTCATCGCGGTCTCGATGAAGCCGGGCGCGACCGCGTTGACCGTGATGCCGCGGCCGATCAACGCCGGCGCGGTCGCCTGCACCATCCCGATCACGCCGGCCTTGCTGGTCGCGTAGTTGGTCTGCCCCCGGTTCCCGGCGATGCCGGCGATCGAGGCGACCCCGGCGACCCGGCCGCCGTCGTGCAGCAGGCCGCGCTCGAGCAGCGCCTCGGTGATGCGTTCCGGCGCGGTCAGGTTGACCGCGAGCACCGAGGTCCACCGGTCGGCGTCCATCTTGGCGATGGTGCGATCGCGGGTGATCCCGGCGTTGTGCACGACGATGTCCAGGCCGTCCGGCAGGTGCCCGGCGAGCCGGTCGGCGGCATCCGGATGGGTCAGGTCGAGCTGCACGGCCCGGCCGCGCACCTCGTTCGCCACCCCGGCCAGGGCGTCGCCGGCGGCGGGCACGTCGAGGGCGATCACCGAGGCGCCGTCGCGGGCGAGCACCCGGGCGATGGCGGCGCCGATGCCGCGGGCGGCGCCGGTCACCAGGGCGGTCCGGCCGGCGAGGGGCTGCTCCTGGTCGGCGGGCTGCGGGGGAGTGCCGGCGCCGATCCGGATCACCTGGCCGCTCACGTACGCCGATCGGCCACTGAGCAGGAAGCGCAACGTCGACTCGACCGCGGGCTCCCCGCCGGGCGCGACGTACACCAGCTGCGCGGTGATGCCGCGGCCGAACTCCTTGCCGATGCTGCGCGTCAGCCCCTCGAGGGCCCGCTGGGCGGTCGCCTCGCGCGGCGTCGCGCAGTCCTCCGGCGCGGTGCCGAGCACGACCACCCGGCCGCTGGGCTTCACCGATCGGGCGTGCGGGTGGAAGAAGCCGTGCAGCGCCACCAGCTGCGCCGAGTCGGCGATCCCGGAGGCGTCGAAGATCAGTGCGCCGTGTGGCGGAT
>NZ_JBFAZH010001505.1:0-1579 GCF_040681735.1 Actinoplanes sp. NPDC051633
ACCGGTTCGCCGGCGCGCTGCGCCCCCTGCTCGACGCGGCGCAGACGATGCCGTCGTTCGTCTACCTGCTGCCCGCGGTGGCGTTCTTCGGCGCGAGCCGGTTCACCGCGATCGTGGCGGCGGTCATCTACGCGGTCCCGCCGGTCGTCCGGCTGGTCGAGCGCGGCCTGCGCGACGTGCCGGCGACCGTCGTCGAGGCCGCCCGGTCAGCCGGGTCGACGCCGCAGCAGCTGCTCTGGAAGGTGCAGCTGCCGATGGCCCGCGGCGGCCTGATGCTGGCGACCAATCAGGGCATCGTGATGGTGCTCGCGATGGTCGTCGTCGGCGGCCTGGTCGGGGCGGGCGCCCTGGGTTACGACGTGGTCGCCGGCTTCGCCCAGCGGGAGGACTTCGGCAAGGGCCTGGCGGCGGGCTTCGCGATCGTCCTGCTGGGCATCGCGCTGGACCGCCTCACGCACGGTTTCTCGCAACGGAAGGAAGTTCGGCCATGAAGACACGCATCCTGCTGGGCGCGGCGACCGCGGTCAGCCTTGCCGTCGCCGGTTGTGGCGGCGCGTCGTCGACCGCCGGTAACGACAAGCCCGCGGCCGGCAGCAAGGGCACGGTCAAGATCGCGATCAACCCGTGGGTCGGGTACGAAGCCAACGCCGCGGTCATCGCCCACGTCCTGCAGAAGGAACTGGGCTACACCGTGGAGAAGAAGACGCTGAAGGAAGAGGTCTCCTGGCAGGGCTTCGAGTCCGGTGAGGTCGACGTGATCGTGGAGAACTGGGGCCACGAGGACCTGAAGAAAACCTACATCCAGGACAAGAAGGTCGCCGTCGAGGTCGGCCCGACCGGTAACAAGGGCTACATCGGCTGGTACGTGCCGCAGTGGATGGTCGACAAGTACCCCGACATCACCGACTACCGCAACCTCAACAAGTACGCCGGCCTGTTCAAGACCAGCGAGTCCGGCGGCAAGGGCCAGTTCCTGGCCGGGGACCCGTCGTTCGTCACCAACGACGCCGCCCTGGTGGCCAACCTGAAGCTGAACTACAAGGTGGTCTACTCCGGCAGCGAGGCCGCCATCATCAAGGCCGCCCAGCAGGCCACCGCGCAGAAGAAGCCGCTGTTGTTCTACTTCTACGAGCCGCAGTGGCTGTTCTCCAAGGAGAAGTACGTCCGGGTGAAACTGCCGCCCTACACCCCGGGCTGCGACGCCGACGCCAAGAAGGTCGCCTGTGACTACCCCGACTACCAGCTCGACAAGATCGCCAGTAAGAAGTTCGCCGACACCGGCGGCGACGCGTACGCCCTGATCCAGAAGTTCAGCTGGACCAACGACGACCAGAACATCGTCTCGGACTACATCACCAACCAGGGCCTGACCCCCGAGAAAGCCGCCGAGAAATGGGCCGGCGACCACGAAGCCACCTGGAAAGCCTGGCTGCCGTGAGGATCGTCGTGGTCGGGGCGGGCATCGGCGGGGGCGGGCGGCCCGCCGAGTTGAGCAAGCGCGGCTGGGACGACGTGACCGGGAACTCTCAGGGGGCGCGGAGATCAACCAGCCGCTCCAGCTCGCACCCGCCCCGCCGGG
>NZ_JBFAZH010001506.1:0-1579 GCF_040681735.1 Actinoplanes sp. NPDC051633
CCGCAACGGGTCGCCGCCACGCTGCGGCTTACTCCACTGCGCCTCGGCCGGCACCCGGGTGGTCGCGTCGAGCGCGGCGGCCACGGCCTCGAGCCCGCGGTCCTGCGCGTGCGGGCCGCCGGCCTGGAACGCCATCACGAACGCCTGGCCGGTGGTGTGCTGCACGGCGTGGGCGAACTCGAAGGAGCGGGCGTTGATGCGGCGGAGGATCTCGGCGGCGACGCCGGCGCGGCCCTGGGGCCCGACGGCACGCCAGGCCGGTGTGGCCTTCCGCGCCGCCGCGACCAGAGCGGCCGGGTCGGCCTTGGGATACCGGATCTTCAGGTCGAAACCGAATGGCGAGCGCTCGCTGGAGACGGTGCCCTCGGCGCCGGGCACTTCGATCGCGAAGTCGGTGTCCAGCAGCGCCTTGAACGCCCGCTCACCGGCCGGCGCCGCCTCCTCGCCGTAGACCGACTTGCTCGGCGACTCGGGAAACGCCGAGAAGTAGTCGCGGGACCGGGTCGCGGCGACCGCGCGGTCCAGCAGGTCTCGGTGCGTCTCGTACAACTCGGCCGGGGTTGTCATTCGCGCTCCTCTGCGGTTTGCTGTCATATTATCTACCGTCCGTTCGTTCGGTTATCAAGCCCTTGGAGCATTCGTGGCACAGACCGCCGCCCACGAGATGTTCGACCGCGACCAGGCCTCCAAGGGCCTCGGGATCGAGCTGCTCGACGCCCGGGAGGGCCAGGCCAGGGTGCGGATGACGGTCACCGCCGCCATGGTCAACGGGCACGACATGGCACACGGCGGATACGTCTTCCTGCTCGCCGACACCGCCTTCGCCTGCGCCTGCAACAGCCACGGCCCGGTCACCGTAGCGGCGGGGTGCGACATAAACTTCCTCCGTCCGGCGCGGCTCGGCGACGAGCTCGAGGCGGTGGCCACCGAGCGGGCGCTCAGCGGACGCAACGGGATCTACGACGTGACCGTCTCGCGCGGCGGCGACGTGGTGGCCGAGTTCCGCGGGCGTTCCAGGGTTGTCCGATGACCGGGGTCATCCGGTGACGGGCCGCCGGCCCGGACGGCCGGGTCACAACCAGGATGCGGTGCTGACCGCGGCGGTGCGGCTGTTCAACGACAAGGGGTACGAAGCGACCAGCATCAGCGACCTCGCCGACGCCCTCAACATCACCAAATCCACCATCTACCACCACGTCACCAGCAAGCAGGACCTGCTCCGGATGGCGATCGACCACGCGCTGGACGGTCTGCAGGAGGCGGCGGCCGAGGTGTCATCGTCGAGCGCGCCCGCGATCGAGCGGCTCGAGCTGCTGATCCGGCGCAGTGTGCTGGTGCTGGCCGATCGCCTCGAGTTCGTGACGCTGCTGCTGCGGGTGCGCGGCAACAATGCCATCGAGCAGGACGCGCTGATGCGCCGGCGGATCCTCGACGCCCAGGTCACCGACCTGGTCAAGGAGGCGCAGGCGGCCGGTGACCTGCGGGCCGACACCGACCCGGCGATCGCCGCGCGGCTGATGTTCGGCATGGTCAACTCGCTGGCGGAGTGGTATCGGCCGCGGCGCGGAGGCGCCGCGGC
>NZ_JBFAZH010001507.1:0-1579 GCF_040681735.1 Actinoplanes sp. NPDC051633
GCCCCTGCGAGGCGCCGGCGAAGAAGGTCGCCAGCTTGGTCTCGGCCGTGATCAGATCGGTCCGCGTCTTCTTCTGCGCGGCCTCGTCACCGTCGCCGACGGCGCCCGCGTACGAGACCAGCAGCACGATGTGTCCCGACCACAGCGGCGCAAAGCCTTTCGCGGCCGCGTCGCCGAACAGCTGCCCGACCAGGCCGCTCATGTCGTCGGTGTTCTTGCCGAGCGCGGCGTTCGCCGACTGCACGAAGTCGTCGTCGCCGCGGATCCGGCTGCGCATCAGGTCAGCCGCCAGCACCGAGTGCTGGCCCATCAGCGCCTGCAGCGCGATCGCCTTGTCGGCCGCCGTCCTGGTCGGCGCGGCTCCGGCCGTCGTCGCGTGCGCGTCGGTGTGGAAGGTCGCGCCCGATTTGTTCGCCGTGCTGGTGTTGTCCGGTGCGCAGGCCGCGGTGACCGTCACCGCGACGGTCATCCCGGCTGCCAGTAATGCGACAAGGGGCCACGTTCGTTGCTTGTCCCGGTTATGCATTGCGCCTCATCGCCCGCCATCGTTGAGGGGTCAATCTCATGGTCAGTGGTGACCATACGCCGACGTCGATGGCGTTCCAGTCGGACATGCGGCCCGCTGGTGCGACCGTGCGTACCACCCCCACCTCATCCGATATCCAGTATCTTGAGAGGGGATCGAAGCCGATACGTGCGTGCGCAGGGGTGGGGCTCGGATGGTGGCGGGAGGCCTGCTCGTCGCGGGGCGGTACCGCGTCGGCCGCCGTTTGGCAGCCGGCGGGCTCAGTCACGTGTGGCTGGCGACCGACGAGTCCGACGGCAGCACGGTGGCCATCAAGCGGTGCACACTGCCCCCGGGCCTGTCACCGCACGAGGGTGAGCTCGTCGGTGGCCTGAGCCTGCGGGAGGCGCGCGCGTTCGCCGAGGTCGACCATCCGAACGTGGTGCACATCCGCGACGTGGTGCCCGACGCCGGCGAGCCGTGGATCGTGATGGACTACGTCCCCTCGCGCTCGCTGCAGGAGGTGGTCAGCTCGTCCGGTGCGATGCACCCGCGGCGGGTCGCCGAGATCGGCCTGCAGATCCTGCAGGGCCTGGTCGCCGTGTTCGACGCGGGCCTGCTGCACCTCGACGTGAAGCCGGGGAACGTGCTGATCGGCGACGACGGCCGGGTGCTGCTCAGCGACTTCGGCCCGGCGGTCACCGAGCTCGGGGTCCGGGCGCTGACCGAGGCCGGCATCGTCCTCGGCTCGCTGCACTACGTGGCTCCGGAGCGCCTCTTCGACGGGATCTCCACCCAGCGCGCCGACCTCTGGTCGTTCGGCGCGACGCTCTACTTCGCGGTGGAGGGGCGGCGGCCGTTCCGGCGGGAGAACAAGGACGAGACCATGGCCGCGCTGAAGGGCCGCACGCCGGACCCGCTGCTGCGCGCCGGCCCCCTCACCGACGTGATCTGCGGCCTGATGCGGGCGGACCCGGAGGACCGGCTGTCCGCCGCCGCGGCCGAGCGCATGCTGCGCCGGATCGCCGGGGCGGGCGTCCGGGTCCTGCCGTCGGCGGCGACCTCGGCGACCTC